>NZ_MUFR01000017.1:0-74560 GCF_001996185.1 Salinivibrio costicola subsp. alcaliphilus | reverse complement strand
CTTGTCTTCGCGTGTCATGATATCGCTCCGATAGTGAAGGAGCCATATCAATATCAGGTCATCGTGGTTATCTGAATGTGGGGAGAAATGGCCGCTTACCGCAGATGAACGTAAAAGCCCCATGAAACCTCTTCAACGGGTTGAGGTAACACCATTAGCTATCACTTTTTAACGACTCGCTAGGCACGTAGGCTGTGATAATTGCAATGGTTTAATGATAAACGTTATTTAATGATTAGATTATCATTCTCCAGGAAAAAAGAAAGCCAAGCAATGGCTTGGCTTTCTATCAAGTCACCAACAGTAATTAGCTTTCAGTCGTGTCCGAGAGCGTGAATACCTGTGTTGGTTTGGCAACAATCGAACGGGTGGTCTCTTTAATATCAGCAATAACCACTTCTAGGCTATCGCCAAGCTTGAACTCAACGTTACCGTCGATAGTCACTGTGCCTGTCTCTTTATCACAGGCAATCCGGGTTTTGTTGTCCAAGATCAGTGAGCCAGGGATAAACGCCGGTGCACCATTTTCGAGTAGGCGGACACGCATACCCGCGCGGTTAATATCAAAGATCTCTGCGGTATACCGAGTCTGTGCTTCAACTTCTGGTTTGAGCAAACGGGTATAAAGCCAATCAGCCACGTCACGCTCGGCCATACGGTGATGTTTACGGTGGCCGGCAAGCTCTTCACCCACGGTATCGGCCGGGGCATTGGCTTCGGTTTCGCCGCGAATAATTGCTTTAAGCAAGCGGTGGTTGATCATATCACCGTATTTACGGATAGGTGATGTCCACGTGGCATAGACATCTAAGCCCATTGCGTAGTGTGGCGCTGGCTCATGACCAATCTCGCTGTATGCTTGGAAGCGGCGCAAGCGGTTATCAAGATAGGTGGTGTCTAGGCTGTTTAACCAGCGACGGAGTGCACTGAAGCCTTCGACGGTTGCTAGGCTTTCGCTGTCCGCCTCGCCGTCGTGCGCTTTTACCAGCTCGACCACATCGTCGAGCTTTTCACTGTTAAAGCCAGCATGGGTATTAAAAATACCGAACCCAAACGATTCGCTTAGCTTACGACCCGCGCAAATGTTAGCGCTGATCATCGATTCTTCCACAATGCGATTAGCAATACGACGCTGATCCGTGTGAATAGCAATCACATCGTTATCTTCACTGAGTTCAAAACGATAATCAGGGCGATCTGGGAAGGTGACTGCATGGGTTTCACGCCATTGAATGCGTGCTAACGCAAATTGGTGAAGCTGATGAATCTGGTCAGCGATCGCCGGTGTTTGCGGTTGCCACTGAGCTTGCTCGCCTTGCTCGATGTAATCCGACACCTTGTCGTAGGCTAGCTGGCCATGTGATTGGATCCATGCGGAGAAAAACTCTGCGTCATCGGCAATGGTGCCATCCGCGGCAATATTGAAGGTACAACAAAGTGCAGGGCGCTGTTCGTCTTCACGGAGGGAGCACAAATCATCACTGAGATCACGCGGTAACATCGGGATATTACGCCCAGGTAGATAAATGGTGAATCCGCGATTACGTGCAACTTGGTCGAGTTCATCATCCGCATCTATATAGGCGGTGGGATCGGCAATTGCCACTGTCATGCTAAAGCCACCTTGTGGGTTGGCTTCCACATACAGAGCATCGTCCATATCTTTGGTCGATTCACCATCAATGGTCACAAAGGGAAGATCGGTGAGGTCACGACGCGTAAGCCCCTGCTCTAACATTGGCCATGCGTCTTTAGGCGCAGGCTCTTGGTTAGGTAGGTTGTGCTTGGCTAAGGTGACCCACCAAGGGGCAATTTTGTCTTCTGCATCGGTGATCTTTTCACTGATTTCGCACAAAAAGTGGTCATCTCCTTTAAGAGGATGACGCGTCAGCGATGCAACGACCCAATCACCTTCTTTTAAGCCGTCTTGTGACAGGCCGCGCTTTGTTTTCGCGCGTAAGGCGTCTTTCATTTGTGGATTATCAGGCACGACATTCAGACGGTTACGAACCCACTGTACGCGACCGATAAAGCGATCCAAACTTGGTTCAACCAGTGTTTCTGGCTCTGCCACTTCCCGATCTTTTTCAGTACGAACAATGGCTTCTACGCGGTCGCCATGTAGTACCTTTTTCATATACGGTGGTGGGATAAAAAAGCTGGTTTTGTCGTCAACTTCGAGAAAGCCGAAGCCTTTCTCGGTGGCTTTTACCTGTCCTTCTTTTTTGGGCAGGGTTTCTTGGATCTGTTGCTTTAACTGCGCGAGCAGGGGATTGTCTTGAAACATAACTTGGGTCTCGATTAACGGATCGCCACACTATACGTATTCACTGTTTCAAAACCAACCCGTGGCAATAAAATCCTGTGAACCACACCAGGCTCCTCGTGCTCTGTTTTGTTTGTGTTTTTTTTGTCCACTATTTGTTGGCTTCATCGACAAGCTGCGAGATATATGTCCATGAGGTCTGTTTTTTGTGAACTTGTTCAACTTTTTCTGGCTTTTTCGGTGTAAATAGCGCAGAATATTCACCCTTAATGACTGAGGCCCGTAGCGCTGGTGACTAACACTGTATAAAAGACAGTGTTTCATGGTTGAGCAGAACGCTGAAGGGGCCCCGTTTCGCTACACTCATAGATTGGGATCCCAATGCAAGAATCTGTAACCAAATTTCGCCAGTTAGATCTGGCCGACACCCTTTTGTCTGCGCTTGACTCAATGGGCTTTGAAACACCAACACCTATCCAAGCCGCCTCCATTCCTGCACTCCTCGAAGGTCGTGACGCACTCGGTAAAGCGCAAACCGGTACCGGTAAAACCGCTGCTTTTTCACTACCGTTGTTGAACAAAGTTGACCTAAACCAACACAAACCACAAGCGATTGTGATGGCACCAACGCGTGAGTTGGCGATTCAGGTTGCTGCAGAGATGAAAACGCTGGCACAAAACATCAAAGGCCTCAAAATTCTTGAGATCTATGGTGGTGCGTCGATTGTTGATCAAATGAAAGCGCTAAAAAGCGGCGCGCACATCGTGGTGGGAACACCGGGTCGTGTAAAAGATTTGATTAACCGTGACCGTCTTAAGCTTGACGAAGTTCATACCTTTATTCTTGATGAAGCCGACGAAATGCTCAAAATGGGCTTTGTCGACGACGTCACTTGGATCATGGAGCAGGCACCAGAAAGCGCACAGCGTGTTCTTTTCTCTGCGACCATGCCGCCAATCGTAAAACAAATTGTTGATCGCTTTTTGCGTGATCCCGCTCGTGTTGACGTGGCCGGTAGCAACCGCACTGTTGAAAAAGTAGAGCAACAATTCTGGGTGGTTAAAGGTGTCGAAAAAGACGAAGCGATGAGCCGTCTACTCGAAACCCAAGACACGGATGCATCGATCGTCTTTGTACGTACTCGCCAAGACACTGAGCGCCTGGCCGACTGGCTATCAGCTCGCGGCTTTAAAGCGGCAGCTTTGCATGGTGATATTCCGCAATCATTGCGCGAACGCACGGTCGATCATTTGAAACGTGGTGTGATTGATATTTTAGTGGCAACCGACGTGGTTGCGCGTGGTCTTGATGTAGCCCGCATCACCCACGTATTTAACTATGATATCCCGTTTGATGCTGAATCGTATATTCACCGTATTGGTCGTACTGGCCGTGCTGGTCGTGCGGGTAAAGCAATTTTGTTGGTCCGCACCAACCAAATGCGGATGCTGCGTACCGTCGAGCGTGTTACTCAGACTAAAATGGAAGAAATCCAACTGCCGAATCGCGATAAGGTCGCTGAGGCACGTGTCGCTCAACTGGCCAGTGAACTGGCTGAGAAGAAAGATGGCGATGCGATGGGTCCATTCGTTGAACTGATTGAGCAACTACAAAACGATATTGACGTTGATGCAACCACACTGGCTGCTATGTTACTCCAGCGCCAGCAAGGTAAACGTCCTTTGTTCTATAAAGGCCCAGACCCAATGATCGCGGCAATGGATCGTGAAAAGCAGCGTCGTGAACGTCGCCGTGATGAACGTCCAAGTGGTACTGATCGCCGTGACACCAACCCAGCTGACTGGGATACGTATCAGTTAGATGTTGGCCGAGAGCAAGGCGTACAAGTAAAAGACATCGTAGGTGCGATTGCTAACGAACTTGGCTTGAACAAGCAGAATATTGGTGCAATCAAACTCGCACCTGCTCATACGTTTGTGCAGCTGCCAAAAACCATGCCGAAAGAAGTCTTTGCGCAATTGCAAAAACTGCGTATTCGCCAAAAAGAGACCAACGCACAACGTGTTGAAGGTCAGATCATGCGTGAACGTCGTGGTGGTGACCGTAACGGCGGTGGCCGAGGCCGTAGTGACCGTGATAGCCGCGGTGGCCGTGGTGAACGTCGCTTTAACCGCGATCGTGGTAATGAGCGTCGCGCGCCTGCACGCGGTGAGCGTCGTCAAGCACAATAAATAGTTTAAAGCCGAGCAGTGATGCTCGGCTTTTTTGTTTGTGTCTGCGATGTAATGCCTTGTTTGCAGGGTATTAACGACGTGGATATAGGGCTTTTCATTGATATTGCTATGATGAAACAAGGCCGATAGAGTTAGACGGCGAGGTGGACTCGCCATGCCACTGTTGTTACGCGTGGTAGGTAATGGAGCCTACACACCACGGCGTGTTAATGATGAGTTGCCCCTGTCATGATTAACTTTCAAAATACACTGCGTCTTCTTGGCATGCCTGTTTTATGGATGGGCATCGTGCAATTTGTTTTCGGGCTTTTGTCGTTGTTTATTTTTCGCGACGGTGTCTCGACACTCTTTTTCTATCCCTCCTTACTCATGATGCTGGCATCATTAGTGATTTCTTGGTTATTTCGTAAAAGTAAGCTCAATCAGGTCACCTTTCGCGATGCCTTGTTGTTTTCAACGCTGACTTGGGTGTTGGTGGGGCTACTTGGCGGAATACCAATAAAGCTAGTGACAGGCGTTAACTTTGCCGATGCAACGTTTGAATCTATTAGCGCACTGAGCACCGCCGGAGCAACTATTCTCAGTGGTCTCGATGACATGCCAGCGGCATTTCTGCTGTATCGCCAATTTCTCCAGTGGATGGGAGGTTTAGGCGTCGTTATCTTTGTGGTTGCGGTGTTACCCATGCTCAACGTGGGGGGCATGCGGTTGCTTAAAGCAGAAACGCCAGGCCCGATCAAAGATGAAAAGCTATCGCCACGTATCGCTAAGACCGCACACTATTTGTGGGGGGTTTATCTGGTGATTACCTTGGCCTGCGCACTGGCGTATTATCTTGCGGGAATGAGCGCATATGATGCGATTGCACATAGCTTTTCCACGGTATCAACGGGTGGATTTTCAACCCATGACGCGAGTATGTGGTATTTTCAAAGTCATACGCTGCTTATGATTGCGAATGTCTTTATGCTATTGGGCGCGATTAACTTTGCGCTACATTTTCGTATTTTTCGCATCGGTTGGCGTGGTTTGAGGCTCTACATCGACGATGAGGAATCACGTGTGTTTCTTATTGTCGTGACGTGCATGTCGGCAATACTTGGCTTGTATCTTTATAGTGAAGCACGCTACGACTCGCTGTGGGCCTCTCTTAGCTTTGCTGCATTTCACGTGGTGTCGTTTATTACCAGTACCGGCTTCGGTGCTGCTGACTTAAGTACTTGGCCGGCGGCTACGGCGTTGTTTTTGGTGTTTTGTGCCTATCTCGGTGGCTGTTCTGGCTCAACCGCGGGCGGGAATAAAATTATTCGAGACATTATTACGTTTAAAATTATTCGTCGCCAACTTCATCAATTGGTTCATCCGTCGGCAGTATTACCGATTCGGTATCAAGATAAAGTGGTGTCGAACGATGTGACCCAAGCGGTCATGGCGTTTATGTCGCTTGCCTCGCTGACGACCGGTGTCTTCACACTATTAATGATGACAACCGGTCTCGATTTTTGGTCCTCTTTTACCGCTGTTGTGGCATGTATTAATGTCCTTGGCCCTGGGTTTGGCGAAGTGGGCAGCAACTTCCAGCCGGTCACAGACACCGGGATTTGGATACTCAATGTTGCCATGATCCTTGGGCGTTTGGAGTATTTCACCGTCCTTGCACTGTTTATGCCTCACTTTTGGCGTTGGTGAACCTGGCGTTTAAACAAGCTGTGTCGAGGATTCGGGTTGCAATGAAGCAACAAATTGCTCGATATGGTGATAGCGTGTATAGGGGTTTAAAAATACAGCTTTTTCTCCAGGAATAAACAAACATTGCCCGTGATGGTCAAACTCTGTATGGGCAATGGATTCTACCCAATTTGTTTGTAGCTGTTTGCCTTTGCGGTTGAGGAAGTGTTGACGGTGAAACAAGCTATGTTGAGTGATGCTATCCACTTTATCACCAACGTGGTGAAGTGACTGCTCTTGTTGAAAAACGGCATCGACGTTTAGGGTTGCTGAAGGTTGATATAGACGAAAGGCGACTGTTGGCCCGAGATTATCTTTCGCAACAACTTTGCAGTGAGGAAGTGACGATAAGTGTGCTTTCAGGTATTCGGCATTTTGTAAGCCGTGTCCTACCATTGTTTGATAGCCGCGCTTGCCAAGCATATTCAACGCGCAATAACTCCCATAGACACCCGCGGCACCACGAGAACATTCTATGGTCGACTGCAAATGCGTTTGCGCTGTTTTGTTTGACTCGAAATAAGAGAAGTAGTGCGGATCTTGTTTTAGGTACTCCATATCGGCTTGGTGCTTAAACATCACCAAGCTTGCGGTATAGGGGACATATCCCCACTTTTGAAAGTCGATGGTCACAGAATCCGCAAAACGGAGTCCACGAATTTTTGGCGCTAATGCGTGAAGCTTCTCTAATAGATTGTTGTTCAAACCAATAGGGTTGGTGTCGAACGCGTAATCATTAAACATGATCAGTGGCCAGCCGACGGCGGCATCAACATGAATATGTGGTTTCACCGTGACATTAAAGCGTTGGCAAGCTTGCTCATTAATGCGACAGACACGCTCAACATCGTCAATCGCAAATGTATCTGTCGTACCAAAGGTGAGTAAGACAGTAGGGACGGGAATGCCCTCGGCAAAACACTGATTGAGGGTGCGAGAAAAGTCATCTAGATCGAGCCGATTATTGCTATCGACTTCGATTCGGAGCGCTTGTCTGGGGATATCGGTGCCCAATAGACCTAAGTTCGTCATATTGGAGTAGTGACCCGCAAGTGAGTTAATCATGCGGAAGTCTTGCCCTTGCAACCCGCGTTGCCCGGAATGGGGGAACTGTTTTCTCAATCCCATTAAATATCCATACAAATTACCAAAGGTACCACCTTGCGTGAATATACCGGTAGATTGATCAGGTTCGTAGCCAATGAGATTGGCCATTTGCCGGACTAACGTCTTTTCTAACTCGACCGATAAACCCGCATATTCACTGTAGACTAGGTTAGGATTGGCCATTGTGGCCAGTAATGCACCGTGTATAGCAGGATCGCACGGTGCGGTAATCACATTTTCGACCGATCGAGGTGACGTCCAGTCTTTCGAATGGGTTGCCGCTTGTAATGCAAGCTTGGGAAAGGTGGTGGCGCCTAAGTCACTTTGTGTGGGGATCTCGGTTTGTTGCTTCAGTAACACATCACTGCTTTCAAACGCAGGCTGCATGCCATTCGCAAGCCAGTGCGCTAATTCTGGTGTGTGATAAATAGGCCAACGCTTAGGATCACGATTAAAAAAATGTTGGCGGATTGTTTGATACTGACTTAAAAAAACGGGCGTTAACGCGTGGGATATCAGTGAATGGGACATAACAACAACCTTTAACGATGATGATCAGGCAGCGGTAGTGCCGCCTGATCACGATGTTTAACGCAATAGGGAGTGATGGCCTTTGGCCAGTGACACTTAGCGCAATTTAAAGTTATTAACCATCCGATCCAACTCTTCGTTAGAGTGGGTGAGTGACTTGGTGGCGGCAGAGGTTTGATTCCCGCTATCCACGAGTTTGCTCACCATATCGCGGATCGACAACATGTTCTTACTGAGCTCTTCAGCAACTGAACTTTGCTGCTCGGTAGCCGTTGCAATCTGTGTACTCACATCGTCAATTTCAGTGACCGACGCGCTCATAATCGTCAAGCTATTTGAGACTTCCGAGGTTTTATCAGCTGTGGTTTGACATTGCTCTTTGGTTTTTTCCATCGCTTCAACCACGCTGGACGTGCCATCGAGTAATGCAGTGAGCATGTCAGAGATTTCGGTTGTGCTGCTTTGTGTACGCGCCGCTAACGCGCGGACTTCATCGGCGACAACCGCAAAACCACGGCCCTGTTCACCAGCGCGTGCTGCCTCAATCGCCGCGTTTAACGCAAGGAGGTTGGTCTGTTCTGAAATATCGCCAATGACAGTTAAGACGTCACTAATCCGGTTTGCATCTGTATTCATGCTGGTAATACGGCCCGACATTTCTTCCACTTCATCAACCAGCGCACTGACCGTGACGACAGCGTTATCAACTACTTTTAGTGACTGATTGGCTTCTTTGCTGGCCGCTGCAGTAATGTTGTTAGATTGAGATACGTTCTCAGCAATACTCCGTGCGCTCTCGCTCATTTGAGTGATTGCGGTGACCACTTGCTCGGTTTCTGCTGAGTGAGCATCTAATACAGCTTCATTTTCACTGGTCGTTTGTGATAACTGGCTGATATTGGCCGAAATCGCCTGGCTGGACTCTGCCACGCTTAACATCATATTTTGTAAGTTTTAGACGAACCGGTTGAAGCCATCACTGATCTGGGCTAGGTCATCATTACCGTTAACGTCGAGGCGTGTTGTTAGGTCGCCCTCGCCGCGAGAGAGATCAAGGACCGCTTCTTTAAGCTTAAGGAGGGGTCGATAAGAGACCTGAATAATGCCATAAATGGCGCCCAGGCTGACGATCAAGAGTAATATCCCTGTGCCTACCGATTCGATTTGAGCATCGGTGACTTCAGCCAGTGCTGTTTTTTGATCGACAAAGACCATCAAGGTCCAGTATCTCCCCTCGGTCAAATTTACCCGTTGAAAGTAGCCATCAAATTGGATGCCGCTATAGGGAAACGTGAGGTGACCTTTTTCATTGCTGCGGAACATACTCTCCATTTCAGAGAAGTTTGCACTGACTTGCGACGGTGTTTTACCAATATCATTTGGATCATCACTGGCAAAAAAGACCGCGTTTTGATCGGTGAGTGTGGCTGCGCCGCCCGCAAAGCGCATTTGGCTTACCTGAGTGATCACATTTTGTAGCGGAATGTCCCCCAGTAAGGCACCAATAAACCGTCCATTCTCAAACACGGGTGCGACGGCACTGATCACTTTCTCACCTGTTACTTTGTCCGTATAAATTTCAGACAAATGAATGTCTTGGCTGGATTTAACTGCACGGTACCAATCACGATCGCGAAAATCGTATTCATTGGTGGTAATCCCGTCGCTTGAGTGATTTGACATATACGAACGGCCACTCTCGTAAGTCATAATCACATTAGCGATACCTGCCGTATCGGCAAGCATCCGTACTTGGGCAACATTCTCTGGTTCGGTCAAATTTCTGGCGAAGTGCCCGGCGCCTTTTTCAACCGCGTTGAGTTGGGATTGAACTAATTGCTCTAATTCAAGCACATGGTGATCGACCTTATTTTGCGTTTGTTTCACCAGGGCACTGACCATGTTGTCACGTAATGACATCGCATTCAGCGAACCGAGGACGACCAGAGAGAGGGTCACGAGCAAACCCACTCCCAAAATAATGCGAGATTTGAACCCTAAGGTCATAGCGATTACCCCTTACTGAGCGTGCAGTAAACTGTCTAAAAAGTAAGGGTGAATTCCTTGCAAGGTAGGAACCTATTGCCCGCTTTTTTATGCGGTTATGATAAGACCACCAAGGAGTCACCCAGCCAACACTTTCTTTTACAAGATTGTCATTTTCTTTTAAAAGACTGTCAGTACAAGTTGCTTCATAAACAAAGAAGATTTCTTGATAAGAATAACACTAGAGTGGGTTCTACGATTTTGCCAACTTAAAAAACAAAAAATGTATGACAATCTAGCGTCATTTTAGCCTTGAGTGAGTCATGAAAATAAGACAGAAGAAGATGGTTTAAAACGGTACGTGTGGTAGAGAGGGAGGACAAACGTTATCGTATTTGCAGGCTGAGTGCGGTTCGGCACCAACTCACCGTGTTTGGTGCCTGAGTATGTAAAACGTTGATCACGGTAAGTGTGAGTGAAGGACGGTTTCAGCGCTCGGTCGTATCGGTCGCCGTTTCAGGGATAATAAAGGCCTCAGGTTGAGCGCGATACTTGTTAACAGATGATAAATAGACATCACGTTGCCAATCCACCAAAACATTGGCTTCTTGTTCGTAAAGGCTTTGTGGCGCTTGGTTATTCACCACTTTCCAGACGGCATACGCAGCTTGTTTATCAAGCTCTATTTTTTGTTTTTCGTCAGCTGGAAGGTTGGCTAAGTTGATATCCATTAGTGCGTTCTCATGGTAATCGGAATGAATCGATCCTAACCGAGCAGGGTGTGCTCGGCAAGATTTACCCGCGATTAACGAGGTACTGACATTATAATCTATGTGTCTGTTACGCTGGTCGCCATGTATTGTATACCGACTGGAAAACAGAATGACGTTTGACGAGCAAGACAGACAAGCTCTGCACCAAACTTGGATGTCTTACAAAGCCAAAGCACGGATCACACAAAGCGAAATGGCAAAAAAGTTGGAAGTGAGCCACCTAACGTTTTCTCGCAGTATCCATGGTGATGGTGTACTAGAGAGCCGGTTTGTATTCGCCTTTTGTCATGTCATGGGCGTTGAGCCAAACAAAATTTTGCCCAGCTTACGTGATCGTGAGCAAGTTAGCCAAGACGTATTAGTCACCAACAAAGTCGTTGTTGATGGTGATATTGAAGCGGTTTACTACGAGGGCCATACGGTGATTATCGAATACCGTAAGCCGCTGGCGCCATCAGATGATACGACGCTTGAACGGGTTTCTTGAGCGACGAGCAGGTTCTGGCCGTTGTGGATCAGGCCTTTGTGAAAGCTGAGCCATAATTGCCGCACGTTCGTCGTCAGTCATTTTGCCCCAGTTGATGATTTCATCGAGTGTGCGCTTACAGCCGACACAGACATCGTCTTCACGACGACAATGACCAATACACGGGGTTAACACAGACGCTCCTTAACCTATCACGGGAAGGTAACGGACAGCCCGGTTGGCTACCCGTTACCTTGTTATGGCTCTTTGTTTTGAGTATATCGCGTTGTTTAACGTGTCACCATGCCTCTGGCTTGCTGGGCACGCTCTTCATCACTGGCTTCGGCGGACGCTGGGGTGACTAACGCGGTTTGGCACGCTGGGCGTTCAGCCAGTTTATCGATCCAGGCTTTTAACGCGTCCAGTCCAGTGACATCAATACCACTCCATGCATGAATTCTTGCCCAAGGCCACGTGGCCATATCAGCGATCGTATAGCTATCACCGGCAAGGTAAGAGTGACGTTGCAACTGATGGTCAACAACCTCAAGCAGGCGGCGCCCCTCTTTTTGATAGCGTTCAATGGCTGCGGGGATGTTCTCTGGGAAATAACGATAGAAGACATTCGCTTGCCCCATCATGGGTCCAACGCCCCCCATTTGAAACATCAACCACTGTATCGCTTGTGACCGCGCCTTAGGATCTTCAGGTAAAAACTGCCCTGTTTTTTCCGCGAGATAAAGCAAAATTGCCCCAGACTCAAAGACTGGAAAATCGCCATGACTTTTATCGACAATCGCAGGAATACGCCCATTGGGATTAATGGCGAGAAAGTCAGGTTGTTTTTGTTCGTTAGCCATTAAATCAATGGGATGGAGCTGATAGGCCAATCCCATTTCTTCCAGTGCAATTGCGACCTTTTGACCGTTCGGGGTCGCAGCAGAATAAAATTCAATCATCGTTGCTCCTTGCTTTATCGGTAGGAGATTTATTCGCCACCAGGCTAATGAATTGGCTCTGATCGCGATAAGGCTGTTCGGTTCAGTATTGGGGCCAATGCGTTTTAGATCAATCAATGGATTGTTATCTGTGTGATTGACCATGTAAGTGACAGTGTCACGCCATCTTGTTGCGGACGGTGAGCCGCGGTGAGTTGAGCTTGATGAAAATCGGCAATAAGACGCGCGATATAGAGGCCTAAACCGAGATGAGGTTTATCGGCGCCGTGATGAGCGGGCCGAACACTCACCATAGAGTGAAAGAGCTGTGTGCGCATATCACTCGGGAGCAGTGGCCCGGTATTAGTGACGGTCATGGTCACTTTGTCAGCATGCACGCTAAGCGCAAGCGTAATGGGCGCCGCACCGTCGTCAAATTCCACCGCGTTGGCGATCAATTTGTCGAGCAACTGCGCCAAATAATCGGGGACACCTTCAAGCGTGATGATCTGTTCAGGGAGCGTCAGCGCGAACGTCTTTTCTGGATACGCCAGTCGATACCCTTGAGTGCATCCGTCTAGCAGTGCATTGAGGTTAACAGGCTCTTTATCGGCGTTGTCAAAGCTTTGTTCTAGACGCGTCGCTTCGGTCAGGGTTGATAAAATGCCGGCAAGGCGTTGAACCCCATCTTGAGCGCGATTGATATAAGTAAGCTGGCTGGGATCGGTTTGGGTGTACGCCATATTTTCAAGCGAGGATCGTACAACGGCAATGGGCGTGCGTAACTCATGGGACAGGCGCGAGGCCATTTTTTCTAGATACTGATTATAGCCAGCAATGCGTCCGACCATATCGGCCATGGTGCGTGACAGGCGACCAATTTCATCTTGGCTGTCTGCGGTTGTGATGGCGCCTGTGACGCGTCCTTGGCTGTCAATGGCGTGATCCGCTTCATGTTGTAAGCGACGTAAACGCTTAGCAATGTGCGAGCCAAATAACAACAGCAATAAAACGCCCGTGCAGATCACCGCGAGCATCACCGAGAAAAGCGTTTCGAGAGCGTCATTACGTAAACTGCGAATGCCATTGGTGGTTTCTTCAACGATCACCGCGCCCGCGACGTCATTGTTGAGCCAAATGGGATAGGCGGCGGAGAGAATCATAGCTTGGCCATCATCTGAACTGCGCCACCCCGCATAAGGGCGCCCTTGTAGTGCCTGCTGTGCCTGTACACCTTTGTAAATAGAAGCTTGTTGCATCGCATCGATAAAATGATCAGGTGGTGTCACCAGCAAGCGATCGTACCAAGGGCGGAGCAGTGTATCGGTAAGCCAAGCAATCAATCCGTGGCGCGTTTGTGGCGCTGATGATGACTGCCAGACACCGTTTGAGGTTTGGATATCGCCATCTTTAGCAAGCACTCGGCTATGTGTATCTACGACCCAAACGCGCGACGCGTCATTATTCATGCGTTCAATAAGGGTTTGAATCGCGGCAGAGGGGGTCATAAAACTGCCAAGTGACGTCGGTGTGCGTGTGGAGGCTGTGGCAATAATGGCACGTAATGGGCGCTCGAAACTATCGTCCAGATCGTAGTAGGCCAGCCCGAGTTGTTGACCCACCCAATCTGATGGAAGTTTTATCTCAACTTGATAGCCAGTGTCTGTCGTACGCCATTTGGCGGCAATGGGTAAAGGTTGCGTCGGCCCCTCAGTTTCATGTTGATTGGACTTTACAGGCAATCCACTTGCTAAATGTGTCACATGAGTATCGCGTGAGCGCGGATCTTGGCTGAGGGCCACGCGATAAAACGCGCCTTGGGGAGAGGTTAGTGCAACAATAAGATGATCCTGACTGGTGAGATCGCTCTGATCTTGCGAAGGGGTGGGGGTCGCATCGACAATATCGAGCGCTAAGTAGACGGCGTGGTCATTGCTTGCTGTCAGTACCGACAGGGATAGCTGCTCGCTGTGATAGGGGCGTTGATTGAAAATTAACCCGTCACGCTGATAGTTGCGCTGATGCTGCTGATAGCGTTGCCACTCGCGTAGATCACCATCCAGAGTAATGGGGTGGGTAAGCCGAAAAGCATGCAAATCTTTACCTGGATCGAGGCGCGTTGGTGAGTGACGATGAGTGAAAAGTGCTGGTCGGTCGTTCATCCCCATTGCAAATGCGCGAGCTGTGCCCATCAGAGTTTGTTCTTGGCCCTGACGTAAGACGCTTTCCATCTCCCAGACATATTGATAACCCAGGTAAGGCAAGAGCAATAAAAAGCTAGAGAGCACGACAATTTTAGTCCGGATCCCGACCAAATAAGGCCATAAACCTTGAGTCAGCCGACGCCATCTTGCCATTATATTGGTGCCTCATCCCAGCGATACCCCATGCCATAGACCGTCCGAATACAGTCAAACTGGTTATCAATGGCCATAAACTTCTTCCGAATCCGCTTAATGTGCGAGGTAATGGTACTGTCATCCACAACAGCATGTGCCTCATCCATTAAAGCTTGTCGGCTCTTCACGTGTCCCGGGCGTTTAACCAGGGCATGGACCATCCAAAATTCAGTCACGGTAAGATCAATCAGCTGGTCATGCCAGTACACACGCATACGATCAAGATCGAGATAGAGCGGCCCAGATTGCAAGCGTTTGTCTTCTGTCGACGGTGCTTGTGCTAAGAGATCGCTACGGCGAAACAAAGCGGCAATGCGCGCCATCAAATGCGGGAGCGACACATCTTTGGTTAAATAATCGTCTGCTCCCATCCGTAATCCCACCACGGTATCGATATCACTATCACGCGCGGTCAGAAAAATAATGGGCACGGTCGCTGATAGTGCGCGTAATGCTTGGCATAGCGCAAAGCCGCCATCAATTTCATTGCCTAAACCAATATCAATAATGGCTAAATCAGGTAGCCTCTGCTCAAAAGCGGTTTGGGCGGATGGACGATCGGCGTAGGTATTAACCTGATAGCCTTGGCGACGAATCACATCGGCATAGTTATCGCGAATGGCGGCTTCATCTTCAACAATTGCTATCTGCTTCATGGTACGGGATAGGTCACGAGTGTTGCAGTGACTATACCCAAACTCAGCGCAGAGAAAACCCCTTTTGCCGGATTCCGCGCAATTGCCATATTTTTGCCATTATTGATCGTCACATTGCCATTTTAATAGCCGTAAATTGCCTGATCCGCTTGTTTTAATGTCCTCATTGCCAGCACGGCACAACAACCACTCTTTCGAGGACGAGAACACTATGGATATTAAAAAAGCACTCACACATTCTGTATTTGCGGTTTCTATGTTTGTTGTTGCAACACCACAAGGCATGGCCGCCACGCAAGTCGAGCGAGACAAAAAGCCAGAATTGATCGGTATGGGCAGCGGTGCTATTGCTGGTGCAGTGATCGCAGGACCGGTCGGTGCGGTGGCTGGCGCCATCATAGGCACAGTGATGGGGCAAAATGCGAGTTTTGAAACCCTTGCGACTGAGCAGCAAGATACGATTGAAACCATGAATGCGAAAAATACGCAACTGAGCCTTGTCACGCAAAAATATAATGAGGCGCAGTTAGAGCTTGCCCGCCTGCGTGCAGAGCAACATTCTATTGAGGACATAGACTTGGCGATGAATATTCAGTTTCGAACCAGCTCGGCCGAGATTGAACCTCACTTTATGATTCAGCTGGATGAATTAGCGAATTTTATCCAACAAATGCCCGAGGCACAGTGGCAATTAGCCGGTTATGCAGACCCGCGCGGTCGTCAATCTTACAATCAAGATCTGTCTGAGCGCCGTGTACAGGCGGTAAGAGATTACTTGGTGTCAGTCGGGGTTAGCGCGAATCAGTTAGAGACGATTGCCTATGGCGACAGTCAGCCACTGGCCGATCACGCCAACAGTGAGGGCTTTTTCTTTGACCGTCGTGTCACCCTTTCACGTGTCAAAGGCGGGCAAATGGCACAGGCACAGTAATCGTCGCTTTATCGTTTTGGGGCTGGGCTACCATGCAACGGCCTAGCCCATAGCAAATGTTACAGATTTACCCTCGGCAACCAAGGAAGACACCATGATTAGACCGGCAACCCTTCACGATATCGATGCCATTTGCGCCTTGTGTGTGCGCTGTCAGCCTGATCCCCTTTCGTTGAGTCAAATGAAGAAAACGCTCACCGACTTGATTCACGCAGAGGATGCTAATGTCTTGGTCGCAGAACTATGTGGATTGGTGGCAGGCGTGGTGGCATTCAACGTGATCTTACAACTGGATAAATCCAACCATTTAGGGCGTATCAGCACCATTATGGTGGATGAGCACTTTCGGGATATGACCCTCGGCCGCCAGTTACTCAGTGCCGCGGAGACCTATTTACTGGCAAGAGGGTGTGATCAGATTGAAGTGGTCCCGAGTTATCACAAAGCCGATGCGCAAAGCTTTTACCTGCACTGCGGTTTTCAACTCACGCCAGAGCGACTGATTAAAGCGTTAGCGGCGTAGTCACGCGCCAAAGGCTTTCTCTTTACCACTTTGCGGACTGGGGAGCGTGGTTGGCCATTCGCCAGTCGCTTCCCAGATTAACAAGGCTTGTTTGGCCGCGAGGCCGCCTCCGTAGCCAATTAATTGCCCTTGGCGGCCAATGATACGGTGGCAAGGAATGATGATAGAAATCGGGTTTTTGCCATTCGCACCGCCCACCGCTTGGTTGGCTTTTGGATTGCCGATGGCATTGGAAATGGTCTGATAGCTGGCAGTGTGCCCATACGGAATGGTTTGCAAAGCGGCCCACACGCGGCGTTGAAACGATGTACCATGCGGGGCAAGTGGCAGAGAAAATGCCTGCCGCTTTCCTGCAAAATATTGATCTAGTTGACGGCATGCTTCATCCAGTATGGGGTCACCGTCGGGCGCGATGCTTGCCGCTGAGGATGACGGTGCTCGGCGAGGCAAGTATAGCCCCGTGAGCCCATTGGTATCCGCTTCTAATGTCAGCATGCCTAATGGCGATGGATATCGGATAACTGGCATGACACATCCCTGTGGTCGATGATTATTTCTTATCTTGATTGCAATAGGCGCAGGCTGTTAAAAACGCATGCTCTTGAAACTGCTTTAAGCCCAATTCTTTTAGATTGACATCGATCGGGTGGCGTTTGAGTGTTTGCTTCATGATGTTATTAGGCAGCACTTCTGCTTCAACCCCATCGATAAGCTGCAAGACCGCTTCCATTTTAAAGCCCGCACTGCTTCCGGCGAATTTACCTTTAGTTTGACGCTCGCGGATCACAATCGTTTCTACTTGATAGTCTTCGACCAGCTTGCTCATGGTGCGGTGGAAATGTTGAATGCTTTCTTGTGATTCGGGTGATGGCACATTGATTTTCTTTGCTCGACAATCAGGTACCGAAAAAAGGTCATTCTCGCTATCTAGCAATACCAGGTTGGCTTCGTTGCCTTTTAGATCAACCGCGCATACTCTCATTGTTTTCTCTCTATCGTTTATTTAGCAAAGCCACAGTCTTTGGTGAAACACAGCCTTTGGCCAAAACAACCTTTGGCCAAAATGGTCACTGAGGCGAGGCAGTATACGCAAAAGCGCCTGCGACGTCACAGGATTAACGAAATGCGTCGACACAGATGTCTAGTGCCCCTTCACTGGTAGCGCGTGCGATGCGCAGATCGTGGCGCCTACCCAAGTCGATATACTCCACCTCGCGAAAATGGTTACTGCGCACGGAGTAGAAGGTTTTCACAACTGGACGCGTGATGTCATCAAGGTTCTCTTGCCACACTAAACCAATACGCCCATCGACAAGTTCCACTAACGAACCAATCGGATAAAAGCCAATACACTGAATAAACGCACGCAACAAAGTGGGATCCAAATGAAACGGAGTCAGTCCCATCATGATTTTAAACGCTTCTGACGGTGACATGGCTCGCTTATAGCAACGATCGGCGGTGAGCGCATCATAGATATCGACAATGCCACTCATGCGGCCAATCGTATGTATTTCTTCACCTTGTAATCCGTTAGGGTAGCCATTGCCATCAAGCTTTTCATGATGCATCAAACTGACATCACGTGCGGTTTGCGATAAATCGGGAATACTGTCTAACACCGGTTGAGAAAAGACCTGATGGAGCTTCATGTGATCGAATTCTTCAGCGGTCAGTTTGCCAGGCTTATTCAAAACCTCATCGGCAACTAATACTTTACCAATATCGTGCACAATTCCACCCACAGCCAACTCTTGTAAAGTATGGTGATCGAATCCTAAATGCTTACCAAAATTAACCAGCAAAAACGCGACGTTAAGCGAGTGCTCCATCAAGTAGGCACTTTTATCTCGAATACCACTGATCCAGGCAACGGCGTGCTGTCGTTCAAAAATATTATCAACAATACTGAGCCCTAAATCCTCAATAGGGGCCATATCGATAGGCTTGTTGGCGTAGATATCTTTTAATAACCGACAAAGCTGTTGTTTTGAGGCATCGATTAATTCTCGGGCTTGTTCCATATCCGCCCCTGTCGCGGCATACTTCCCTCTGACCAAAGGGCCTTTGTAGTGGATCTCATCCAGGTTTAAAAGTTGGTCCGCATCAACCCAAATATGCTGCACCCCACTTTGACGCAGCTTTTCAATCGTTTCAGGTCGACGCACATAGCCAGGCTTTGCCATGCGTGTGCGGGAGTGTTCAGTTTCGATGTGTTCAACATACATGCCGAGGGTTAGCTGTTGTATACTAATTTTTTGCAACATCCTAGATTGCCCTTCCTACATCATCATCCTGATATGAATATCGGGAACAGTATCGCTCAAAGGGCGTACCTACGCTATTTAAATGCGGAGAAAATTAAGTTTCTGTGCGGACAAGACCAGTAGCTCTGTGATGCGCTATGTGTGATATACTCTCGTGCTTAATATCTATCTTTCTGAGCGTTTTATGCAGATTATTGCCAAACATACCGATGAGCGGGTGCTACCGCTAGAGAGTAAAACCGTTATCAAGCGTGATGCAGCACGCGCGATTGTTTTGCAGGGTGATGAGATCTTACTGATGTATACCGCACGCTATGATGATTATTCACTGCCAGGTGGCGGAATTGACCAAGGGGAAACCCAAGAGCAAGGCATGATCCGCGAACTGCAAGAAGAGACGGGTGCCCGAGGTATCCGGGATATTGAACCGTTTGGCTGTTTTGAGGAATATCGTCCTTGGTATCGCGACGGCGCCGATGTGATGCACATGCTCTCTTACTGTTTTTATTGCCAGGTGGATCGTGAGCTTGGAACGCCGACATTTGAACATTATGAGCGACATAATGGGATGCGCCCGGTATGGGTACGTTTGAATCACGCGATTGCGCATAACAAAGCGGTGATGGCAAACAGCGACAAAGCGGGCCAATCGTTGGTACGAGAAACCATGCTCCTTGAGATGATTGCTCAGCAACGTGATAGCACCCAGCAAGCCACAGCGTAATCGGGTAGGATCGCTTCATGGACAAAGCGCAACTGATTAAATTGGCCAATATGCCCATGCCGTTTGGCAAATACGCCGGCCGTGTATTGATTGATCTGCCTGAAGAATACTTGCTGTGGTTTCAAAACAAAGCGGAATTCCCCGACGGCGAGCTCGGTGACTTGATGCAATTGTGCTTGGCACTCAAGGTCGAAGGCTTAGACAGCGTCGTTAAGCCTTTGATACGCCATGATAAAACACCAAGATGAGCATCAATCAAAATATCGAGTCGTTGATGCAGTAGGTACAATCGCGACGAAAGTAACACTCAATGTGTCATGATTGCTTAACGCGCAATCACCCATTGGCGGTTGTCGTCTGTCTTATCCATCATTGCGCGTAGAAGTTGTGCGCGGGCGTCGTCACTGGGTGCAATCAGATCATAAATACCGCTTATCGGCTGGCCGTTTTCTTGAGTGTCGACCCGCATGGCGGCGGCGCAGGTTTCACCATTTTGGGTGCCAATGCATAAAGAAACGCCGGCCTCAGCGACTTCTACGCCATCTTGAAGCGCTAATTGTGCGAAGTATGCCAGCATGTTTGCATGATCTGATTCTGGCCACTGTTTGGCTTGAAGCTTGGCGTATTGGATCATTAGTGGATGGCTATCAACCCAGTAAAGCGTTAATGGATGAGTGGCTGGGGCCGCAGGCATAACGAAGGGTTCAGGTGACTGAGTGGCGGCGTGATAGATATCATAGCCGGTGAGGCTTTCTTGGGTTGGAAACTGAGCTTGTTTGACATGACAAGCCATCCAACGTTGTTTGATATCAAAATGGGAAATAATTGCCGGCGCGTTCATAAACACCCTTTTCATTGCCTACAAAGGAAACGTATCATAACCGAGTCGGCGTCTAGAACAAACCGCCCCTCGCCAATGCCCGCCAATATAGCCTGCTAGAGATCACAGCTTAAGTGTGAGTGATTTAAATATGAGCAGACGTCATGTGCTGAGTTGCGTAAAATAGGAAATAGAAATCCCATTTATTTCGATGATTGAGTTCCTCTTTTATGTCTGGTCAGCGACTGCGTGCACAATTTACCCGCCTTTATCACCACTTTAACGGCGAAGATACAGATACAGCGTTACAAGCGATCGCCGACATCCTCGTGTGCACGCGGCGCAATGCGCGGATGGTCTTGAGTAAGTTAGAGGAGCATGGTTGGTTAACATGGCAACCCTCTGTTGGGCGAGGCAAGTTGTCACGTTTAACCTTTTTACGCAGTGAATCGGCATTGCGCGAAGAGCAGGCGGCGCAATGGCTTACACAAGGTAAAATCGATCAGGCTTTAGCCTGCTTGGATCACGATTCCACCAAGCTGGTCACCTTGATTCAAAAGCAAATGGGGCCGAGTACGCAAAATGGCCGTCAAATTGTGCGTTTGCCTTATTACCGTCAATTAGAAGAACTTGATCCACGTGGACCACTGCGCCGCTCAGAACAGCACTTGGTGGGACAAATATTTAACGGCCTAGTGCGCTATCGGGGCAATGATCGCATTGTCGTTGCCGATTTAGCGCATCATTGGGATGCCATATCCGCAAGCCAATGGCGCTTTTACTTACGACCGGGTGTCCGGTTCCATGATGGGCGCTTGATGACGGAGCATGATGTCATTGCTAGTCTTTCCAACCTCGCGACTCGGCGCTTTTTCGCCCATGTGGCAAGTGTGACATCACCTGGGCCAAGAATGATTGATATTCATCTCTCTTGCCCGGATCCTCTTTTCGTTCATGCGCTCACCCTCCCTGAAGCTTTAATTCTCCCTGCTGATTGTGATCATGATAAGCAATTTGCCTATCAGCCTGTGGGGACAGGCCCGTATCGCGTGGCTGAACGGCAAGCGCATCGTTTGGTGCTGGAAGCATTTGACGATTACTTCGGCTATCGCGCACTGACCGATGAGATCCAAATTATGGTATTCGACGAAGCAGCCATGTGTTATCTCACACCAAGTACCACGCTCACACCCGAGCGACTGGCAAGTCATCAGACGACGTTGAGTCAAAAACTCGAAATGGATCAGGGGGCCGGATATCTGTTGCTTAATTGTCGCGATGGGCTCGCCAAACAGCCAGCGTGGCGAGAATACTTACACGCCAAGTTGTCATCGCTGCAACTGCTACCACGCTTAGCCGCGCACGGCATGGGGGAGTATCGATTATTCAACGCGTATGGATTAATGCCAGGCTGGATGCATTATGTGCAAGCGGAGCGTGAGCTGACCGCGCCGGGCCCGACCTCTTTGACAGTCGCGTATTTATCAGACCACCCCTTATACCCGTTGATTGCGCAAGCCATAACCAAACATTTGTCTGAAGAGGGCATCACGGTGAATGTTTTAGCGCTATCTCCGGCGGAATATTTTAGTGGTCGTTACAGTCGCAAAATTGATATTTGGTTGGGCGCGATGAGCTTCGGTGAGCGCGGACAGGTTGGGTTATTCAACTGGCTTGGTACGCATGATTTGGTGTTACATGCCTGTACGGATGCGCTTGTTACCAAGATAGAGACAGAAACACAACGTTGGCGTGAAACACAAGATGATCATTGTGCTGAAACCTTGGCTCGTTGCCTGGTTGAACACCAGATGATCCCCTTATTCCATATTTGGATGGGAGTCATGGCGACGCCAGATTTACAAGATGTCGCGTCTAATGCCGTCGGGTGGTTTGACTTTAAATCGATATGGCACAAGCCCGGTTAAACCGTCGTGTGCTCTTCGATGCCAAGCGAAAAAGTCGCTGTCATGAGCAAGTATTTGTGCAGTGGTAGGCTGTCTTTTATCCGAAATAGAGGATGAAAGATACGATAGCGTCCTTCGGTTAACCCGAGGGGAGAAATGGCATCTGAGAGGCTAGTGGTTGCAGATACGAGGCGAATACCTTGCGCTCGATAGGCATCGGCATGAATGGGCTGGTGGCCTAACCACCATGAGGGAACGGCTTTACTCGCGTTCGTCCGGTCAATCCAGTGATCGCTCACAATGATCACGCGTCCAGGCTCAGAAGGGTCAGTGATACCGTTGTTGAGTAGCCAAGCTACATCACGAACTAACGCGTCTCGACAGGCATTATTGCCACTAAGTAAGCGGTGCGCAAGGATATAAATCGCGCTGTCATCTAACTGGAGTTTGTACACGGTCTGGCTATGAGGGCGAGTGTCGTCGAGAAGATGAAACTGTGCCGGTCTATCATGCGCTTCAAGCACACGCATCAAGCGACGCGCTAACGCTTTACCCATATGCGTATCGCGCATGCCTCGATTGTGAACTGTCGGATAGTGATGTTCGCACAGCTTGACACAATCTTGCTGAAACTGGCGCAGTGCCAGCGAGACCAGATCATCTAACAAAAACGTTTTACTCCTACCAAAACATCGACACAGCGTTTGTGGCCAAATCGCCCAGTTCAAAGTATGTAGTATATCACTTAAATCACCTAAAAAATCAGCGAGAAACGCTACTTTGTGCGCACTTTCTCATCGTATACCATTTTACGCCAGCGGCTAACGACCGGCTTGCAGCACCTAGGTCCGGCAAGAATTTGCTTTTTGTTGCGAGCCTATTTGGTGTTAGGTTGGTGAGAAACAGGGGTTTGAAGTTATTGATAGATAGACGGGTGTCATCGGTATTGAGAGGAAAACCAAGCGTGAATATCAAGGAGCAGCTGGAGCGCGTGTTTATTTTTAGTCACTGCCTATCGATGCGTGGGCCAATGATTCGGCTCTCGACACGGGTAGGGTTGCTGCTGTTGATACTTTATATACCCACCGGACAGGCTGCGAGTTACCTGTTACCCACGGACGGAAGTCGGTTAGTCGGATCCCTTGAAACACATCAGGTTGAAGAGGGCGAACACCTTGAAGCCATTGCCAAACAGTATAATGTCGGTTTTTTAGCGCTATTGGCGCTGAACCCAGGTGTGGATCCCTACTTACCTGAAGCGGGCGCCTTGATACGTTTACCTC
The DNA here is from genome assembly GCF_001996185.1 of Salinivibrio costicola subsp. alcaliphilus. Classification (NCBI taxonomy): domain Bacteria; kingdom Pseudomonadati; phylum Pseudomonadota; class Gammaproteobacteria; order Vibrionales; family Vibrionaceae; genus Salinivibrio; species Salinivibrio costicola. The sequence continues at coordinate 51,059 of NZ_MUFR01000017.1, read as the reverse complement.
AGCAGTACTTATTGCCGAAACCGCCCCATGAAGGGATTGTGATTAACTTGGCTGAGCTTCGCCTTTATTACTTTCCCGCGCAGGATGCCGCGGTTACCGAAACCGGAGAGCCTATTTCATCGACAGAAAAAAACACCGGTAGGCGTGTTCATATCTTTCCCATTGGTATTGGACGGATTGGGCGAAATACGCCAAAAATGGATACCTTCATTAGTCAAAAGCGAAAAAATCCGACATGGACCCCGCCTCAGAGCATTAGAGATGAATACCGACAAACGCGCGGAATCAGCTTGCCCGATGTGGTACCCGCCGGCCCTGATAACCCCCTGGGTAAGCATGCGTTACGCTTGGGTTATGGGCATGGTGAGTATTTAATCCACGGGACCAATAAATCGTTTGGGATTGGCTTACGGGTCAGTGCAGGCTGTATTCGCTTGCGGCCGAATGACATTGCTTGGTTATTTGATGCCGTGGATGTTCGTACGCCTGTGCGTATTATTGATACACCGACCAAAGTGAGTCTTGAGCCTGATGGACGTGTAATGGTTGAGGCGCATCGCCCGCTTTCTGACACGCTTGATGAGGCGGATAAACGCATCACCCGAGCACCGGATCCAAGGATTTTATCTTTATTTAAGCACTTTGGCCTGTCAACACAGCGTTACCGAGCGGCTTTAGTGGTACAAGAGGGGCTCCCGATTGAGGTGGCTTCTCTCACGTCAGCACAACAGAAAATGTGGCGACAAATAGAACAACAATCAACGTCTCAAGCAGATACGTTCGTCCCGTCAGTCAATCGCCCTGGAGTCAAAAAATAACAAACGGCGCATCGTGCGCCGTTTGTTAAGATAGCTTACCGATTTGGCGTCTATTTATTTCAACGATGAGTAAGCGTTGTTAAAAGCTTATTTTGTGTATGACTGCGCCATATTATCAATGCGCTTATTCGCACGTTTGGCTTCATCATAGGCCATGCCTGATGTGTTTTTCGTCTCACTAACGTCATTTTTCATCATTGAAACGTCATTGGAGAGCGCGTCGACCTTTGCCGATAAATCATTGACGCTTTGTTGTAATGCGGTGGTATTGGTACAGCCCATCAATAAAACACTTGATACGACCGCAGCTAGAGCCATTGGACGGATTTTCATAGATAACCTCGACTGTTGTTTAAAATCGTCATAACGTTAGAAGTATCACGCTTAGACGTGACCACACCTAACCTTAGACGCTAACAAGAGATTTTGCTTGCCAACCCTTCACTTAGCTATCATACCTTGACGCAGTTAACACGAGATGACCGCTTTCGCCTTTTTTGGCTATTTTTTGTACAATCTTGCGGCCGCCGTTACTGCCTCTTATTCGCTACCGCTGTGATGTTTCATGCCAGCCATGACGGTTTTTACCGGAATTTGCTTGGTTAGCGTGTGGCCATCAGCGGTGGTTAATGTCAGTGAAATATGTTCCCCAACCTCTAAAGGTTTTACCAAGTCAAAGAGCATCACATGCAAGCCCCCCGGCTTTAGAATAACTTGCTCGCCCTTCGGCACTAAAATTTGCGCGATTTGACGCATTTCCATCATGCCATCCACCATGGCGTGTTCATGCAGTTCAACCCGTTTGGCGGCTGGTGTGCTGGCGCTCACCACTCGTTTTAGCACCTTACTTTGGTTATCCAACACCATAAAGGCCGCACTGTTGGGCGCACCAGGAGCACTCGCGCGCGCATAAGCATCATGAAGAAAAAATTCGCCATGCGCATGCGCTAGGGGAGCCAGTATAAAAGCAATAGCGGCAATAAAAGGCTTGAGAGATTTCATTGTTATTCCTTATCGTTATCAGTTACCCGTTGAACGGCGGCGACCAGCATGTCGGGGTTTAAGGTGTGTGGGATTTTTTCCAAAAGCTCGCCATCAGGCGAGAGAAAGTAGAAAAAAGAGCTATGGTCAACGGCGTAGTCCATGGCAGAGTCTTCCAGCTCGGTAATGCGGTACAACACACCATAGCGTTTCGCAAGTTGATCAATTTGCGCCCTGGAGCCGCTGACGCCTGTGATTAGAGGATGGAAAAAATGCGCGTACTCGGCGGCTTTTTCGCTGGTATCACGTTTTGGATCCAGCGTGATAAATACAGGCGATACCGCCTTTTGCGTCGACTCTGGCAGCGACTTTAATGCCGCCGACAAAACCGCAAGTGATGTTGGACATACATCAGGGCAATGGGTGTAGCCGAAATAAACAATCCTTGGTCGGGGATCGTCAACATTATATAGGTTGAAAGGCTGCCCATCGGACTGCAACGCGCCAGCTTGCGCTTGTTGTTGTGTTTGTTGGTAATTGTCATAAAGGGCGCGTGCGCCTAAGCCAACACAAACGGCAATAATGGCGACTAGCCAAGCTTTTTTACTCATTATCGCTCCATGCGTACTTTAATGGGGAAATGGTTTTTTGCTTCGTTATCAAGCGTAATCGTGCCTACCCATGTCATGCTATCTTCTGTGCAGACGGGCAACATTAATTCTCCTTGGTAGGTTTGCTCATCAGTTTTTTTGAGCGCAAGCCGGTACTCACCCATGTTCATCTCCACGCCTTTGAGCTTGACCAGTAAGGTATCTCGCGCGAGTGGTTCAGGGCTGATGACCGTCAGTCTATTTGCATTCATAGGGCGCACCGTCGGCTCAGCGAGTGATGCTTGGTAGCCTTTATACTGGCAAGTCTGCTGATTGAGCACGCACGCATCTGTTAGCACGGATGAGTGTGTTGATGCGGATGCCGGGCTGTTTTCACTTTCAACAAAAGTGGTTAGCCAAGTTGGCGTAAAAAACGCAAGCGCCACCAGCATAATGATACTGGCGGGGATCAATAAACGGCGACTCACGGGCATGCGTGAGGATGAAACATTCATGGTTTAGTCCTGTTTAGGCGAGAAGCGCTCCAACAGCAATACCAGCACAAAGCCCGTAATCATGGCAATCACCGCGAGGCCAACTTGTGCCGGATGTCCCACGATTGCCTCGTACGCGCCCGGTAGAAGGTTATCTTGCATCAAAGGGACTTGTTCACCCGATGAGTTAGTCCGCCAGGTAAGAGTATGTTTCCAAGGCCAAATTTTACCCAATGTGCCTAACATTAAACCGGTAAGGAAGGCGAGTGTTACTGCATAAAAACGCTCTAATAACCAGGACAGTAAATGAGAAAAACTCAATAAGCCGACGATGGCACCCAAGGCGAGTAAGCCGAGCATATCCCATTGGCCTTGATGTACCGCGTCTAGAATCGGGCTATACATGCCGAGCAGTAACAGTATAAAGCTGCCCGAGATCCCAGGTAGAATCATGGCGCATATGGCAATGGCGCCGGATAAAAAGACGGTGAGAGGGCTGGCTGTCAATTGCAACGGATTAGCGACGGTGATCCAATACGCAAAGCCGATACCGATAAGCGCGGCGAGTACCGTTCTTAGCGTGATTTTAGGGGCGGGGAGCTGTTTGGCGATATGCAGTGCTGACGCAATGATAAGACCAAAGAAAAACGACCACAGAGGGATGGGATGGTTGGCCAGCATCCAACTAATGCCCTTCGCTAAACCTGCGATACTGCTTAAAATTCCGGCTAATAACACACACAAAAAGGTGCCATTGATGTGTTGCCATACGGCCTTTAAGCCCTTGCGCCGCCAAAGCGAGAACAAGCTCGGGGTAATACGCCGAATACTTTCCAGCAATAGTGTATAGATGCCAGTAATAAACGCGATGGTGCCGCCAGATACGCCAGGAACGACGTCAGCGGCGCCCATTGCTATCCCTTTCAGATAGGTTGAGACCAGATTTTTGACCATAATGCCATTCATCGATAAAAAGCTAAGGGCTGCATTATACCGAGATGAATCGCGCGGGATAGAGCTGATTAAAAAGGGGGAGCAATACTCCCCCAATGAGGGTTAAGGTTGATGAGGTTTCTCGAACACGGCGACGGACCAAGCGGGTACGGTGAGTTTGCCGTTGGTCACTTGAGCGGCCTGTTGGTTATACGCTATCGAGCCGTTGCTCGCATTGGCTTGTAAGCTGTGAAGCTGATAGCCGGTGGCGTTGATGTTATCAAAGTCATTGACCGCCGCGCCTGAGGCATTGATCGCGACGATAATCCCGTCACGCGTTGCATCAATTGTGCTGTCGTGCAGACTGCCACTGTTATCAATTTGCATCACAATTAGCCCCGGCTTTTGTGAGACGCCGGTGTTGTGAAAGCTGACACGTTGGTTGATCACACTGCCTTGGCCTAAGTGGAACAGCCCTGATGACATACGTAGTGCCACCAGCTCATTAAAGTAGCTGTCCATGTTGCTGATTGCCTGTGGTGTTGGTTTGGCCTCGCTGTTGTGGTTGGCAATCACGGTTTCAATCATCGGCCAGTTGTAGCCGTCTTTATCTTCACGCGGCAGCCCTTGATCCCACTGCGTGGTTTGTCGGGTAAAGTCGACGCGGTTATACCAATCGCCCGAGTCGTACGAGTCACGCTGCATGGATTTTGAACGAAGCAGCTCGCTGCCCATGTGAATAAAAGGCACCCCTTGTCCCAGTAGTGCAGTGGAGAGTGACACGGCTTGGGCGCGGACGCGTGTCGCAAGCGGCATCGCGTAAGGGAATTTGTATTGATGGTTATCCCACAAGGTTTGGTTGTCGTGCTTGGAGACATAGTTTTGAACCTCCCAAGCATCTTGCGCGTAGCCAGCCGGTTGACCGTTGTAATCGACCTCGTCACCGCGCACGACATTACCATTGGCAATCTGTAACTGAAAATCTTTTAAGTTACCCGCCATACCCAAACGAACTAGATCGGCATTATGCGGGGCACTGGCTCTTTCCCCGCTGTTTTGCTGTTGTAAATCATTAGGGGTGACCCATTGACCATTACCAAAACCTTGGTTTTTGCGCAGAGACTCGCCACCATCGAACGGACCGCCGCCACGAACCGCATCCCGAAGTCGGTCAGAAAATGAGCCAATACCTGTGCCTGCCAGGTTTGCTTGGGTGGCTTGGACAAACTGGCGATCGTTGGCGACTTCACCGAAGTTCCAACCTTCACCATAGAAATACACATCTGGGTTGATATCGCGGGCAACGTCTAGCGTATGCTCAATCTGCGCTAATGGGTGATGCCCCATCAAATCCCAACGGAAGGCATCGATTTTGTAGTCTTTCACCCAAGTGGCAACCGAGTCATCGATCAGTTTGGCAAACATACGATGCTCAGGTGCGGTGTTTGAGCAGCAAGTGGATTGCTCAACGTCCCCAGTAACGGGGTTAAGGCGCTGATAATACCAAGGTACGACTTTATTCAGCACAGAATAGGACCCTAAGCCTGCTTGGTGGGTGTGGTTGTAGACCACGTCCATCACCACATTCATGCCGATATTTTGTTTGATGGCCATGATCATTTTACGAAACTCGAGGATACGCGCGGTGCCTTCAGGCTCGGTCGCATAACTGCCTTCGGGCACGGTGTAATGGAAAGGATCGTAACCCCAGTTAAAGCTGTCGTATTGACGCATCGCCGCCATTACCGTTTGCACATAGGGGGTATCAGCACTGTCTTGGGCGGCTAAATCCGTTAATGCCGCTTGGATGGTTTGATTGTTGTCGCACTCACTGGCCAGCCTCGGGGTATCTTTTAGCGAGGGTGCTTTGTCACATAGCGCGGAGAAGCGGTCGGTGACATCGATACGCTGCGCCGCGTCCTCGTTGATGGAGGCAATGTCAAATACGGGGAGCAGGTGTAAGTGAGTGACCCCAGATTGCGCGAGCGCGGTTAAGTGTTTGACTGGCTCAGTGGTGTTTTGTGTAAAAGCAAGGTACTTGCCGCGCAGGTTTTGGGGAGTGGATTGATCGAGCGCGGAAAAATCACGCACGTGCGCCTCATAAATCACACTGTTGGCGGGATTTTGCTGCGAGTGAGGCGCACTCAGCGTATCCCAACCACTGGGTTTAAGCGCGGGCGCATTCAGATCGACCACCTGTGAATAGCTGGAGTTGGTCGACAAGCTATGTGAATAAGGGTCCGTGACTTCGAGACGCTCGATGCGATGTGTTTCAGGGTGATAGACCGACAGTTGATAACGGTAATAGTCGCCGTGGTTTAGCGCAGTGGTGGCGACATGCCAGCTTCCCGACTCGGCGTCGAAATCCATTTTAATGGGCGTTTGGCGCTGTTTGGGCGCGTTTTGTTCGCTCGCCGATTGATAGGGCACCAGCGAGACTTGCTGTGCGGTAGGGGCCCAGAGGCGAAACTCAGTGTGTCCAGCGTCAGGGATGGCCCCATAGTTAAGTTTTTCGGCGTGTTCTGCGTACAAGGCATCGAGCGCGCGGGCCGGTTGCACATCGGTTGCGGTTAATACGGTATCACCGTCTTTGGCGATAGCGAGAAGCTGTCCTTTAAGCCATTGCTTCAGCGCGATATCGGCGCTAACAAAGTCAAAATCGAACCCTTTGACGTTACCTTGCAAATGGGGAAACGATGCCTGCCAATTATCGCGGGTGGCAAGGGTAGACTCGACACTCGCGGTGGCGTTTTCCACCTGCTGCGTGTCTGGGTTATAGCGCATCGTGCCATCGGCGGAGTAATACAAGGTCAGCGAGGTGGCGTGGGTTTGATGAGTGAGCAGGGTATCGGCGTCAGCAAATAGCACACTGGCATCGCTGGTGCCCGCATCACGAACGCTGGGGGTTGGGCTGGTATCGATGTTGGTATCGACATCAGGGTTATCGTCATTCAATTGACAGCCTGTTAATACAATCGCCGAGGCAATCGTAAAAGGCAGTGCAAGAGGATGTTTTTTTAACGGAGGGTTCATCAGGTTGACCTTTAATGTTTTGTAGGGAGGTCAAGCTTACTGAGAAGTGAATTGCACCAACTGTGATCGCGCTATAACTCAGTACATCGATGAGAGAATTTTTTGATAATTCAACAAATTATCACAAAATGTAGGCTGAGACTTAATAATAACTACGCCCCCAGAAATCTCTGAGGGCGTAGTGGTGCGAGGTTAATTGCCCATCAGTTGCAAGAGGTTTTCGGCGGTGACGACCGCTTCTTTGCGATTGGCAATGTTGAGTTTTTGATAAAGGTTACGGATGTGGGTTTTAATGGTTGTCCCGGCGACATCTAGTTCATGAGCAATTTGCTCGTTACTGAATCCTGAATAAATCAAGCCAAGTACCTGCCACTCCCGCTGGGTCAATGAGCTGGTTCGTACTAATTCAGGAACGTTTGGATGCTTCACCAGTTTTTCGACAAAGGCTTCATCAAAGTGGGTTGAGCGAGAGCGTTGATGGCTGGCGATTTCTTTCAGTAACTGTTGTGCACGATGACGTTCTAACGCGCCAAGCGCTTGTTGTTCGATCAATGCATGCAACAGCGATGAGATAGCGTCACCCTCAATTAAAAAGTTACCCATCATACCCGTCTGATTGGTGAGTATAAGCGCTTCTTGAAGCTGCGTTTTCGCATACTCCGTTTCATGCTCTTTACTGGCGAGCACCGCTTCCACGATAAGATTTCGGTTCTTATCTGTCACGAGATTGGCTTGGTTCGCCTCGCGACGGAGAAAATCAATGGCTTGGCGAGCCTGATCATACTGACCTAGATGGAGGTGCGCCCGGGCGATATTACGCCATTGAAGCTGGCTAAAGTGATTACAGGCCGACGCGGGGCGAACGGCTTGATGCAGCCACTCCTCCATATGAGGAAGTTCGTGTTTGGCTTGCCAATAGAGTAACAACGATAAAGACGCGTTAGCGGTCCAATCGACATGATAAACCGACTCACGTAATAGATGCTCAATATGCTCAATGTGCTTGGCAGCTTTGTCGAGTTCACCGCGGCTAACAGCGACGCGGGCGAGCATGGAATAACTGTGTAGATGTTTGCTCGGGGGCTGATTCTCTAGCACTTGGAGCCCCTTGTAAGCACAGGCTTCGGCTTCGTCTAAACGGTTCCAACACCAAAGAATTTGTGCGCGAAGGCGTAAAGCAAATTCATGTAAAGGAACTTGGTGTAATTGCTGATCTTCAATGAGTTGATCGGCACTGTCGAGCAGCTCAAATGCCGCTTGCACATAGCCTTGTGCCAGAAGAATTTCACTTTGTTGTAAAATTGCCCAAAGTGCCTGGTGATACACTTGGTGCTGGTGAGCGAGTTTTTCCGTTTGTTGCATCATCGATAAGGCACGATCGAGCTCGCCGAGCACATGGTTCACCTCGCCAACGACAGATGTCGCGACAATACGGCCACGGTAATTGGCGCTATCTAGTTGCTCAAGTGCTTTTTCAGCCAGGCGCATGGCCCGCTCTGGGTCGTTGGCATTAATTGCCACCTGTGCAAGTAGCGCATTGGCATTGCCTTGATAATCAATGTCGAGCGGTATTTCGCGAGCTTGATAGGCTTTTTCTGCACTTGCTAATAGCTCACCCACTTCATGATAGCGATGCTGGCTTTGTGCAAGCCAAGCTCGAAGTAGGCTTAAACTCGGATACTGGTACAAGTACTCGTTATTTAGCTTGCTGATAGCCGCTTCGAGGGTCGATAGCTCCCCACGGTTAAACATCCGCCAACCATATTGATTCAGAATATCTGCCAACAGGGCATCATCCTCGCCATAACGTGCGTGGCGCAATGCTTGATGTGGCGATTCAAGCTTGAGCCAAGCTAAGGCCGCTTGCCGATGCAGTGTTTGTTGCTGCTGTGGGATCCGAGCCTGGCGCTCATGGGCAAGAAATTCAGCAAATAGATGGTGAAAACGGAACCAATTGTTGTCGCCTTCGAGTGGATAAATAAATAAACCGTAGCGGTTCAGAGACTCCAGCATCCCCAACGCGTCGCCGCGCTCCGTTAAGGCATAGACTAATTCATCGTTGAACATTTCTAATACCGACACTTTCATCAAAAACTGACGGGTTTCAGTATCAAGTAAATCAAACACTTCTTCCGCTAAATAGTCCCAAAGGTGGGCATGGTTAAAGCTGGCACACGAGGCCGCGCTTTGCATGAGCGTACGCTTTTGGTGCTGTGCTTGAATCGCAATCAGTTGCAATGCTGACGGCCAACCTTCAACGTAGGTACACAAGGCATTGGCGGTTGACTCATCGACCCCATCGGCCACGCGTTGATTAAAAAAGCGGGTGGTCTCTTCGTTATCAAAGGCGAGTAATTCGTTCCCGATTTCGATCATTAAGTCACGAACACGCAAGTTCGCGGTGCCCAATGGCGGGTTGGCTCGTGAAGTGACGACCAAAGTGAGGTTATCCGGCATGTGCTTGATGAAAAAACGCATGGCTTCATGGATTTCTTCGTTATCAATAAGCTGATAATCATCCAATACCAGATAGCTGGTGGCATGAAAATTCGCTAACTCGGCAAACACATCGGATAAAAGTGCACGAAGCGATGAGAATTGGCGCTTCTCAGCAAGCTTAATGGTGTTTGCGCAGCCTTCTTGCGTGTCTTGATGCAGGGCTTGTAACAAGTAGTTAATAAAGCGGAAGCTATCATTATCACTGTCATCAATACTAAACCAGCCAACATGGGACTGATCAGCCAGCCATTGTGCGGCCATGGTTGTTTTGCCATAGCCGGCGGGGGAGCGGAACATCACTAATTTATAGTGAGGCGCTTGTTGTAGCATATCGAGCACCCGAGGGCGCAATATGGCGTTATAAAGCCGACCTGGTCGAGTAAGTTTTGATGGGATCCACATAACACACTGTCCTTAACCTCAAATACGGTGCCGGCCCCTCAGCGCGACACTGCTTTATCCTCCTTGGAGTCTATGCGACTCCTAGATACCAAACTATGATCTCTCTCCACTCTTGTGTTGATTGCTCCAGAATGGTGCATCTACGCCCTATATTTGTGATTTATATCACAATAGTTTTTTGTTTTCGCTATCCTTTAAAATAGCTTTGTACATTTATGTGTCCTGGAAAATATAGAATTTGCGCTGGCGCACAAAAATAACAAAAGTGATTTCTTACTTTTCATGCTGCTTTTCGAATGCTTTTTGTCCCATAACGTGATGTTGATCACTGGCTTGTATGTGGATGCTAGGATTGATGAGAGGCGGCTCACTGTTGGTGTGTGACACAGCTCTCTACGCCCTGCCATCTCCTCCTTTCCGTCACTGTGAGTGGGAGGATGTTTGTTACTCTCGAGTTGGGCAGGATGAATAGCCATCAAGGTTTCATTCCATTATTGAGAGTTATGACATGACCCCAAAACAGCAACATGCCTTTGATAAAAGTGCGTTTAAAATCAGCATGGTCCAACACTTGACCCAGCTAGGTCACGCACCTGAAACCGCTCAACAACGCGATTGGTACCTTGCCTTAGGGCGTGCATTGGCTGAGCACACAACAGGCGACTTGGTGGCGACTGAAAACGATCAAGCGATCAAACAGGCAAAAAGCGTTAACTATTTATCTCTTGAATTTCTCATTGGCCGTTTGACGGGCAACAACCTGATTAGCATGGGTTTATACGATGTGATTGCTGAGGCCGTTGGTGAACTCGGTCTGGGTCTTACCGACTTATTAGAGCAAGAGCGTGACCCGTCACTCGGCAACGGTGGGCTTGGGCGTCTCGCCGCTTGCTTTATGGATTCACTTGCGGCACAGCAATATCCAGCTGTTGGCTATGGCTTACATTACGAGTATGGCCTTTTCCGCCAATCTTTCGACCAAGGGGCCCAGCAAGAAGCGCCTGATGCATGGCGTGAGCCAGAAGGCTACCCTTGGGAAGTCGTCCGTCCAGATTTGACTCAAACCATTGGTTTCTATGGCCATGTTGAGGTTGTTGAGGAAGCGGGGCATACCTATCGTCAATGGGTGCCAAGCTTGAAAATCCAGGCAATGCCTTGGGACTTACCCATTGTCGGTTACCAAAGTAACACCGTTTATCCATTGCGTTTGTGGGAAGGTCGAGCACTGACACCGTTCGCGCTTGATGCTTTTAATGCGGGCGAGTACACTCATGCGCAGCAAGCTGATATTGATGCGGGTAACCTGACTAAAGTCCTTTACCCCAACGATAATCATGATGCGGGCAAGACGCTGCGTTTAATGCAGCAGTACTTCCATAGCGCCGCCTCAGTGGGTGACATCCTTCGCCGTCACTTGGAAGCCGGACATGCGTTGGCGGCGTTGCCGGAGTATGAAACCATTCAGCTTAACGATACTCACCCAACGATCGCCATTCCTGAACTGATGCGTGTGTTGCTAGATGATTATCGCTTAGGTTGGGATGAAGCGTGGGCCATTGCTAGCCGTACCTTCGCTTACACGAACCACACGTTATTACCTGAAGCGCTTGAAACGTGGAGTGAATCGCTCATGGCAGAGCTTCTTCCTCGCCATATGGAGATCATTTTCGAGATCAATCATCGTTTCTTACAAGACGTGGAGCAAAAGTGGCCTGGTGATGTGCGCAAACAGCAAGTGTTATCCGTGATCGATGATCAAGGTGAGCGCATGGTGCGCATGGCGAATCTGTGTGTGATTGGCTCTTATGCTGTCAACGGTGTCGCGGCCTTGCACTCACAGTTGGTTAAACGTGATTTATTCCCTGAGTTTGATGCGCTTTATCCAGGTCGCATTCAAAATGTGACAAACGGCATTACACCGCGTCGTTGGTTGAAGTTCTGTAATCCTGATTTATCAAACTTGATCAGTGAAAAAATTGGCGAGCAGTGGCCAGCACAGCTTGAGCAACTCGAGCAGGTTGCACAATATGCTGACGACGCTGATTTTCAGAAAACCTTCATGGCGGTCAAGAAGCGCAATAAACAGCGCCTTGCTGACTGGGTAAAATCCAACCTCGATATCACGCTTAACACCGATGCGATTTTCGATGTTCAGATCAAGCGTCTACACGAATATAAGCGTCAGCACTTGAATCTATTGCATGTAATTTCGCTCTATCAGCGCTTGCTCAACGAGCCAAACTTTGACATGGCGCCACGAGTGGTCTTTTTTGCCGCTAAAGCAGCCCCAGGTTATGAACTGGCAAAATCGATCATTTTCGCTATCAACAAGGTGGCCGAAACGATCAATAACGATCCACGCGTTGGCGATAAGCTTAAAGTGGTGTTTATTCCAGACTACCGCGTAAGCATGGCAGAAATTATCATTCCAGCGGCCGATGTGTCAGAGCAAATCTCAATGGCCGGTAAAGAAGCGTCGGGCACGGGTAATATGAAAATGGCCCTTAACGGTGCCTTGACCATTGGTACCATGGATGGCGCTAACGTCGAGATCCGTGAAGAAGTGGGTGACGATAATATCTATATCTTTGGCTTAGATGTTGATGGTGTCACCGAATTACGCCAAAAAGGCTATCAACCCGAAACAGCGTACCAAAATCAACCGCTTCTAAAAGCCGCTTTAGATAGCCTATTGGATGAAACCTTCACGCCAGGGCAGCCTGGTTTGCTGCGTCCTGTCTTTGACAGCGTGATGACAAGTGGTGACCCGTACTTATGTTTGGCTGACTTTGCTGATTATGTCCGCGCACACAATGACATTGATCGTGATTATCGAGACATGTCGCAGTGGGCACGCAAAGCCATTCTTAACACCGCGCTGGTTGGTAAGTTTAGCTCTGACCGTTCCATCCGTGATTATGTTAATAATATTTGGCAGCTAAAAGCGATCAAACGCTAATTGCTAATTGCAATATAACGGGTTAACAACCTGATAGGTGGCAAGGGATTCGCCTTGCCACCTGATAATAATGACAACAATATTGCCCAATAAAAGAAGGGGGCAGACCCCTCGGAGAAAGCGATGAAAGAATCTGCATTAAAGACAGTCGCACACATGGCGAACCTTGCCGACCGTTATATCAGTGCTTGGGGCACAGAAGCGGCGGTGCCAGAAAGTACCTTACATGATTTATTAACGTCACTTGGCTATGACACACGTCATGATGATGCGTTGTTGGCATCAGCGGAGAGAAAACATAAAACGGATGTGCTTGCCCCCGTACAGGTGGTGCAAGACAACGAACCGGTTGAAATTGCGCTTTACCTTGGCACCAGTGCCAGAGACAGTGATTTTAGTTGGCGTTTGGAAACCGAACAGGGCGAGTGCTTTGAAGGTTATCTTCAGTCACAAATTATTCGCGACGAACGCAGTGAGGGTGGCCCGCTCGTTTTTAGTTTACCGTGCGCTCTACCTTGGGGCTACCACCGTCTTTTTGTAAACCGAAAGCGCCGCAAATCTCCCTATCAGATGACGTTAATTATGGCGCCTTCTCAGTGCTATAAACAACCTGAACTGAACGCGCACAAAAAAATGTGGGGGCCGAGTATTCAGCTATACACCTTACGCTCTCCACATAACTGGGGCATCGGTGATTTTGGCGATCTCAAACAGTTGGTCAGTGAATTGGCGTCACGCGGGGCAGATTTTGTTGGTCTGAACCCCATTCATGCGCTTTTCCCTGCCAACCCTGAAGCCGCGAGTCCTTATAGTCCGTCATCGCGTCGCTGGCTTAATCTTTTGTATATCGATGTCAGTGCGGTGCGAGAGTTTTCATTGAGCGCCAAAGCACAGCAACTGGTCGGCAGTGCCGCGTTTCAACGTCGATTACAGGCCGTACGTGATACCCATTGGGTCGATTATAGTGAAGTTGCCGCATTGAAGATGGCGGTATTGCCGTTACTGTTTGAGGAGTTTAAACAGCGGGGGTTGCTGCAACAGACGCATCGTGGCCGCGCTTTCTTAGACTTTATTGAGCAAGGTGGTGACAGCTTAAAACAGCAAGCGACCTTTGATGCATTGCATCAACACTTGCGCGCAGACGACGAGAATATGTGGGGCTGGCCGGTGTTCCCAGAAAAGTACCGTCGTTATGAGAATGCGGCGACGCAAGCCTTTATTGAACAGCACCATGATGACATCCAGCTGTATATGTATTTACAGTGGATTGCTCAAATCCAAATCGAAGAGGCACAAGCGATCGCCGAAGAACAAGGCATGGCGCTCGGTTTATATCGCGACTTGGCGGTGGGTGTTTCAGATGCGGGAAGTGAAACATGGTCAGATAACTCGCCACTCGTGCTTGACGCCAGTGTTGGCGCGCCACCCGATATGTTGGGGCCGCGAGGACAAAATTGGGGCTTACCACCGTTTGATCCACAAGCGCTGCAAGCTTCGGGTTATCATGCTTATATTGAACTGTTGCGTGCCAATATGCGTCACTGTGGTGCATTAAGGATTGACCATGTGCTAGGTTTGTTGCGTTTATGGTGGATCCCGAAAGGCAAGAACGCTAGCGAAGGCGCGTATTTATATTACCCAGTAAAAGACATGCTTGCTATTTTGGCACTTGAATCACACCGTCATCAATGCAGTGTGATTGGTGAAGATTTAGGCACGGTGCCTGACGAAATTGGTGCGTTGCTGAGCGATGCGGGTGTGCATTCTTATAAAGTGTTCTTCTTTGAAACGTCAGAGGAAGATGGTGGATTTATTTCACCGGCCCATTATACCGAGCAAGCGATGGCAACACTTTCCACTCATGATATGCCAACCATTCGGGGATTTTGGCATTGTGATGACTTAAAAATGGGTCAAGAGCTGGGCTTGTATCCGGACGAAGCACAGCTTCAGCAATTGTTTGATGATCGCTTAAAAGCGAAACAAGGGATCTTAGACAGTGTTCGTTGGCATGGCATGTTGCCGGAAGGTGTAGGGGCAGATGCGCGTTATGTGCCGATGGATGGCTATTTGTGTCGCGCACTACAATTGCATGTCACAGCCGGCCAATCTGCGCTGTTGAGTGTGCAGCTTGAAGATTGGTTAGAAATGGACAAGCCAGTTAATATCCCTGGTACGGTTGATGAGTATCCTAACTGGCGACGTAAACTCTCTGTGAACCTAGATACGTTGTTTAGCCGCGAAGAGTTAAATCAACTGGCGAAGGATCTTTCGCGGGTACGCTTACACGCGAGTCATCTATCCGTTTGATCGCCTGATCACCACGCGACCACGCTCTATCCTTAGTGCTAGCCAACACACATGGGATGGAGCGTTTTTCTATAAGGAGCCTTCTGTGTCACATTCCTCTTCCTCGATGACACCATACTATACGCACCCCGATCACTACGACATCGATCTTGCGGCCTTGCACAATCCTCGCTATGCGCATCAGCTCATGGGTGCGCATCCTATGACCTTGCCGGTTAACGGTGAGCCTATTGAAGGCGTGCGTTTTATTGTCTTTGCCCCTCATGCGCAATCGGTCAGCGTGATTGGCGATTGGAACCAATGGCAAGCTGATACCGCCTTGATGACGCCCATTGAAGATGGTTTTTGGGTCGGGTTTATTGCCAACCTTGGCACACACCAACGCTATAAATACGCCTTAACCGGTCCTGACGGACAGGGTTTACCCCATAAAGCCGATCCTTACGGGGCGTACGCTGAGCCTTATCCCTCGTTTGCGTCACTGACTTATGATCAGTCTGTTTATCAATGGAACGATCATCAGTGGCAGCAACGACCCATAACCGCAAAGCATCAACAAGCCTTGTCGTTTTATGAGTTACATCTTGGCTCGTGGCAACATGATGAAAATGGCCAAATGCTGGGCTATCGCGACCTTGCTGCGCGCTTAGTGCCGTATCTGGTTGATATGGGCTATACCCATGTGGAGCTAATGCCGGTCAGTGAGCACCCTTTTTATGGGTCGTGGGGATATCAACCCATAGGGCTTTTTGCACCGACCAGCCGCTACGGATCGCCGGATGATTTTAAGTATTTTGTCGACCAATGCCATCAGGCAGGGATCGGCGTGATCCTTGATTGGGTACCGGGGCATTTTCCCACCGATGATCATGGACTTGCGTACTTTGATGGCACCCCTTTATATCACGATCCTGATCCGCGTCGCGGTTGGCATAATGATTGGCACTGCCATCTCTACGATATGGGTAAAGATCATGTGCGCCGTTTTCTAGTGAATAATGCGCTGTATTGGCTCGATCAATTTCACATTGATGGTCTACGCGTGGATGCCGTCGCGTCGATGCTCTATCTCGATTATTCGCGTGAGCATGACCAATGGCTCCCCAACGCTGACGGTGGAAACGAGAATTACGACGCGATTGCGACACTAAAATGGATGAACGAGTCGGTTTATCACTATTTTCCCAATGCGATGACGATTGCTGAAGAGTCCACCACATTTCCTGGTGTGTCTGCGCCCACGTATATGGGAGGACTTGGGTTCGGATTCAAATGGAATATGGGCTGGATGCATGACAGCTTAAGTTATATCCGTGAAGAACCTGTGCATCGACGCTATCATCACGATACGCTGACCTTCCCATTAGTTTATGCGTTTAGTGAGAACTATGTGTTACCGCTATCGCATGACGAAGTGGTCTATGGTAAAGGCTCTCTGATGGGCAAAATGCCTGGCGATGAGTGGCAACAAACGGCTAATTTACGCGCCTATTTGAGCTATATGTATGGTCAACCCGGAAAAAAACTGAATTTTATGGGGGCGGAGATTGGTCAAACAGCAGAGTGGGATCACGATAGTCAACTTGAGTGGCACTGGTTGCAGTATGAACGCCACCAAGGTGTTCAAGCTCTGGTGAAAGCCCTCAATGCTCTTTATGTGTCGACGCCAGCATTGTACCGACTCGATTGTGATCCGACAGGGTTTGAATGGCGAGTCAAAGATGCGGCAGATATCAGTATCATGGCCCATGAGCGGTTGGGCGATGATGGCTCGCGAGTGCTGGTGGTGAGTAATTTCACGCCTGTACCACGTGATGGCCTTCAGCTAGGTGTACCGATGAGTGGCGACTATCAACTGGTATTAAACTCCGATGATGAGGCATTTTGGGGCAGTGGCTATCCGGTTTACCAAGTAGTGAGTACGGATAAAATATCAGCACATGAGCAACCCCAATCACTGACGCTCAATTTGCCACCGTTAGCCACGGTTTTTTATCGCTGGCAAGGGTGAACAACTTCAAACCACGCTAGACGACCCAATGAGGAACGCACCAAGTTAATTCTTGGTGCGTTTTTATTTGTCGCCTCGCGCAGACCGCAACGCTATGTTTGCTGCACCGCTTACCGCCTTGTTCTAGGTTGAAACCATCAAAAAAGGCCGCGTATGCGGCCTAATCATTATCTTTGAGGCGCCATTTTATGCCGCATCTTCTTCGTCAACGAAGGTCACGCCGTTTTCACGGTGTAGACGCTTGCACGCGCGGCCGTCGCTGTGGAACAAGTGACAGCGGTGAGCGGGAATACCAATTGCGTACTTCTCGCCGGGCTCAATCTCAACCGTATCGAGTTGACGATAGATCACATCTGCATCGGCACTTTCTAGGTTGAGATAAATTTGCGTCTCGTTACCCAACTTCTCAACGATGGTCGCTTCCCCTTCGATTTTGGCATCACCGTCTTTGGCGGCGATTAAATGCTCTGGGCGAATGCCTAGCGACATACGATCACCGCGGGTGACGGTTTTGCCATCGACCGGTATCCAGAAACTAGCCCCCTCACTTAGCTGCACTTTGACCCGAGTCGGCTCAACATCTGCGATGAATACGCTCATGAAATTCATTTTTGGGGAGCCAATAAACGAGGCCACAAAGCGGTTTTGTGGGTAGTGGTATAGCTCAAGCGGTTTGCCCACTTGCGCGACACGGCCTTCATCTAGCACCACAATTTTATCGGCCATGGTCATGGCTTCAATCTGATCGTGGGTGACATAAATCATGGTACAGCCAAGCTGACGTTGTAACTTGGTGATTTGTGCACGCATCTGCACCCGTAACCCGGCATCGAGATTCGATAAGGGTTCATCAAGTAGAAAAACCTGTGGTTGAGACACCAGGGTACGGCCAATGGCGACGCGCTGACGTTGGCCGCCCGACAGGGATTTTGGTTGTCTATCTAATAAGTGACCAAGTTGCAAAATTTCCGCCGCTTGATGCACGCGTTTATCTACCTCAGCCTTATTGGCTTTTGCCAGCTTTAAACCAAATGACATATTGTCGTAGAGGTTTAAGTGGGGATAAAGGGCATAGGATTGAAACACCATGCCGACGCCACGCTTAGATGGCTCAATATCATTTACTCGCTGATCATCAATGTAAAGGTCGCCCGACGTAATATCTTCCAACCCGGCAACGCAGCGCAATAAGGTGGATTTACCGCAACCAGAAGGACCGACAAAGACGACAAATTCGCCATCTTTAATCTCTAGGTCAACGTTTTTAGAAATCATTACATCGTTGTCATACGCTTTACAAACGTTTTTAAACGTGACACTTGCCATGTCGCTCGCCCTCAATCGCTTTTCATTAATTCGGCTCAATTTGCATGATACGTGGTTATGTTATCAATGTGGGTCGTTATAAGCGTTACCGCTTTTGTTTAACGTTCGTTGATGATTAATTAGCCACACTAGGGAAAATACCACTCATGCTTTTTTGATGAGACTCAGTGTGTCTTATCTGCGCTAGCCCTGCATCCTCCTATCATCAATTATTACAGGGGGAGTAGGCGGGGAGGAGGATTTTCTCCTACCTAAAATAATTTGAGGGCGTACTTCACAAAAATCTGAGTTAATTAGTTGAACTTGATCACGTTCAGTTTATTTTTGTGAGCCGCATCATTAGTGACGAGCGATATGGATCACGAATTCGCTCGCATAGGTGTAGGGCGTAGAGACCAGGATGATGAGGAATGAAGAGGAATTACCCATGATAGAGCCTGAAACACAGCTCATCCTCCATGGAATCGTGCTACACCTCAGTAGAAGAAGGATAGAAAGATGAATAAATCACTTAGCGCTGTTGCCCTCGGTACCCTGATTGCACTTGGCTCATTTGGTGCAAATGCGAATATCGAAGAAGGCCAGCTGACCATTTGGATTAATGGTGACAAAGGTTATAACGGCCTTGCCGAAGTGGGTGACCGTTTTGAACAAGACACGGGCATTCCTGTAACCGTGGTTCACCCTGATGGCCTGCAAGACAAGTTCCCGCAAACCGCATCAACGGGTGATGGCCCAGATATCGTTTTTTGGGCGCATGACCGTTTCGGTGGCTATGCCGAGTCAGGCTTATTGACAGAAATCCGTCCGTCGGATCGTTTAAAAGACGGCATGGTCGATTTTGCTTGGGATGCGGTGAAATACAAAGGTAAATACGTCGGTTATCCGGTAGCCGTGGAATCGCTTTCTCTCATCTATAACAAGGATTTAGTGCCTAACCCACCGGAAACGTGGCAAGACGTGGTTGCGATAGATGCCAAGCTCAAAGAGCAAGGCAAATCGGCCATCATGTGGAACTTAAAAGAACCCTACTTTACTTGGCCACTAATGGCGGCTGATGGCGGCTATGCGTTTAAACAAACCGCAACGGGTTATGATGTCAAAGATGCGGGCATCAATAATAAAGGGGTTCACGATGCACTGAACTTCATGAAGCAGATGGTCAAAGATGGCGTGATTTCTTCTGATATGGATTATTCCGTTTCTGAAGCTGCGTTTAACAAGGGTGACACAGCGATGACCATCAATGGCCCATGGTCGTGGGGGAACGTTGAGAAGTCAGGCATTAATTATGGTGTGGCTACCTTACCAACTTTCCAAGGTGAAGCCTCTAAGCCCTTTGTTGGCGTGTTAAGTGCCGGTATTAGCACCGCGTCGCCAAACAAGGCACTCGCCGTCGAGTTTCTTGAAAACTATTTGCTGACCAATGAAGGCCTATCAACCGTGAATGCGGATAAGCCTCTGGGTGCGGTGGCGTTAAATGCTTATCAAGCGGAACTTGCCAAAGATCCACGCATTGCGGCAACGATGGAAAACGCTAAGCATGGCGAGGTAATGCCAAACATTCCGCAAATGAACGCGTTCTGGGCGGCAGCCAAAAACGCAATTATCAACGTGGTTGATGACCGTCAAAGCGTTGAAGCTGCTCTTAACGACGCAGAAAAACAGATGGTTAAATAAGCTCTATCTGCAGGGGGGATGCGTCCTCCCTGCACACTTCAGAATTAAGTGAGTAGCGTTCCTTATGCAGTCAGTCCAAGGTTCTCAAGCTATGACAACGTCAGGCTCTTCTTTGCCCAGCAGCACAAAAGCGTTCATCAAATGGGCGCTGTTGGCCTCTGTGGCTATTATTAACGGTTATGCCACCGTTTTAATGTATTCGCGTGGTGAAACTGCTTTTGCCCTGTTAACCGTGGTGTTAACCGCGTTAGCTCTGTACATTTTTGGTAGTAAAAAGACATATGCCCATCGATACATTTATCCAGGTATCGCGGGAATGATTCTTTTCATCATTTTCCCATTGGTATACACCGTGGGGCTTTCACTTACCAATTATAGTGCCTCCAACCAGTTATCTTTCGAACGCGCTCAGTCGGTATTGCTAGAGCGAACCTTCCAAGGTGGTGATAGCTATCCGTTTTCTCTTTACCAAACGGATAAAGGCGCGCGTCTTGTGGTGGAGATGCCGGAGGCTCGCTACGCCACCAAACCGTTTGACTTTGCAGCCCTTCCAGCCCAAACACTGGCGTTAACGCCAGTCGACAGTATCTCGGGCGAAAAAGCGACATTACGAGCGGTGATCCAAAATCGAGACGCACTCAGCGCTCTCGAACTTAAACGCAGCGATGATCAAATCATTCGGATGAGCGGTTTAAGGAAGTTTGCTGCCATTCAACCGCTTTACAGCCTGCAAGATGATGGTCGTACACTGATCAATAACCAAACCGGTGAAACACTCAAGCCAAATGATGAGATCGGTTATTACCAAGCGGTTAACGATGCCGGCGAATTTGTGGGCGATACCATTTCACCAGGGTATATCGTCCAAATTGGTACCGATAACTTTGAGCGTGTATGGACGGATGATGGGATTAAAGAACCCTTTATTGGCATCTTTATTTGGACGATTGTCTTTTCTGTTTTATCGGTAGGCTTTTCACTTATTATTGGTTTGACTCTTGCCAGCCTTGTGCAGTGGGAAGAGTTGAAGGGTAAGTCTATTTATCGTCTACTTCTTATTCTGCCTTATGCGGTGCCAGCGTTTATTTCGATTTTGATTTTCCGCGGTTTGTATAATCAAAGCTTCGGTGAAATCAACATGGTATTAGAGGCTCTGTTTGGGATCAGTCCTAATTGGTTCTCAGATCCTGTAATGGCCAGAAGTATGGTGATAACGGTCAATACTTGGCTGGGCTTTCCTTATATGATGATTCTTTGTATGGGCTTGCTTAAGGCCATTCCGGATGATCTCTATGAGGCATCGGCCATTGACGGCGCGAATTTCATCCAAAACTTTACCCGCATCACATTGCCGATGATGATCAAGCCTCTCACGCCTCTGCTGATTGCAGCCTTTGCGTTTAACTTCAATAACTTTGTGATGATTATGTTGCTGACAGAGGGTGGACCGAGTCGAATTGGTACATCTGAACCGGCCGGTTATACCGACTTGCTGGTCAGTTACACCTACCGAATTGCGTTTGAAGGCAGTGGCGGTCAGGATTTTGGTTTGGCGAGTGCAATTGCGACGCTGATTTTCATTTTAGTTGGCGCTTTAGCTCTGGTGAATCTGCGCTTGGCACATAAAAACACGCAGTAAGGATATTTAATATGGCAATGGTACAAGGTAAATCCTTAAAATATCGCGTCTGGGCAACCCATATTGGCCTGTGCTTATTTTTGGCGCTGATTTTATTCCCGCTGTTAATGATTATTGCGATTTCCTTCCGTGAGGGTAATTTCGCTACCGGGAGTTTGATCCCGAAAAATCCGTCACTGGAGCACTGGAAGTTAGCACTGGGTTTCTCGGTGACTAATCCGGATGGCACAGTCACTCCTCCACCATTCCCCGTCTTATTGTGGTTATGGAACTCGGTGAAGGTTGCAGGCATTACTTCGTTATTTATTGTAGTGCTGTCTACCACCTCGGCATACGCCTTTGCCCGTATGCGGTTTAAAGGTAAGCAGACTATCCTCGATGCAATGATGATCTTCCAAATGTTCCCGGCAGTGCTGGCATTGGTGGCTATCTACGCCTTGTTTGATAAGTTAGGTCAGTACATTCCATTTTTAGGGCTCAACACTCATGGCGGCTTGATCTTTGCCTATTTAGGCGGGATTGCGTTGCATGTCTGGACCATTAAAGGGTACTTTGAAAGCATTGACGGTTCCCTCGAAGAGGCTGCGGCTTTGGATGGGGCCACGCCATGGCAAGCCTTTAGGCTGGTACTACTTCCGCTCTCAGTACCAATCTTGGCGGTGGTCTTTATTCTGGCATTTATTATGGCCGTGGGTGAGGTACCGGTGGCTTCGATTCTGTTATCGGATGTCGATTCTTATACCTTGGCGGTAGGGATGCAGCAGTACTTGTATCCGCAAAACTATCTGTGGGGCGACTTCGCGGCGGCAGCCGTGCTGTCAGCAGTACCGATTACCGGTGTCTTCTTGTTAGCACAACGTTGGTTAGTGGGTGGTTTGACCGCAGGTGGCGTGAAAGGGTAATCCTCAACCCACCATTGAGTGTTAAGAACCACGTAAAAGGCAGCTGATAACAGCTGCCTTTTTACTGTCGAGGACATTGTGTTACAACCAATCACTATCAATGCAGACCAAAAAGCTCTTTGCTGCCAAGCATTGGAATGCTTCTGGTGCAGTGACAGTCGTTTCATCGGTCGCCGTATCACAGACAATGCGCCACTGGTGATCACTCGGTAGCCGTAACGCTTGGGCGGTGTCGCTGCTATTAATGGCTATAAGCGTGGATTGACCCGCGTTAGAGTGATGCGCGCCGAGCGTGATCTGACAGCTGAACGTTTGCAGGTTTGGCCATTGGTGATCTTGAATCGGATCGCCATTCGAATGGCGCCACGCAATCTGATTTAAATGGCGCTGTGTGCCACTCAATGCATCAATAAAGCGTGGCACAATAGCGTTGCGACGCGCAATCATGGTAGCAAACCAATTTGACCAAGCGTGATCCTTCGTTTGCCAGTTTAGCCAACTCGTGGGGTTATCTTGGCAGTAAGCATTGTTATTGCCTTGTTGCGAGTGACTGATGAGATCCGCGGTCAGAATATGCGGGGTGCCCAATGAGAACAAAATACTCGCGATCATATTACGCTTTTGCTGCTCCCTAACAGCCATGATTGTGGGATCGTCTGTCGGTCCTTCGATGCCATAGTTCGCAGAGCGGTTGTCACCGTGACCATCTCGGTTATTCTCACCGTTCGCGTGATTATGTCGTTTGGCGTAACTGACCATATCTTGCAGGGTAAAACCGTCATGATAGGTGACATAGTTAATCGGCAAATGATCGGGCCAGTGGCTGGCACTGAAAAAGTCACGCGATCCCATAAGACGAGTAGCAAAATCTTGTAACTTGCCTGGATCGCCACGCCATACACTGCGGGTGGTATCGCGGATTTTATCGTTACACTCGGCCCAATTTGCTGGGAACTGGCCTAACTGGTAACCATTGGGGCCAATATCCCAGGGTTCAGCAATCAGTTTGACGGTAGAAAGGATAGGGTCTTGGGCAATAGCGTGGAAAAAGGCACTGTGTGGATGAAAAGCCTCACCGTCTCGCCCCACAGTGGCGGCGAGATCGAATCGAAACCCATCCACGTGATAGTGGGTGGCCCACATACGCAAGGTATCGAGCACCAGTTTTAGCGCGGCAGGGTGGCGTAAATCAAGGGTATTGCCACAACCGGTATAATTGCGCAGCTGTTGGTTATCCTGGAGATACATTGCCTGGTCGATCGCTTTAAAATGCAGTATGGGTCCACCGTCGCCACCTTCCGCGGTATGATTAAATACCACGTCTAAAATCACCTCAATGTCGTGACGGTGCAGCTCGCGTATTGCTGTTTTCAACTCATTAACCGCGTCCTTTTCGGCATAACGCGGATCCGGGGCCATCCAAACATAAGGGTTGTAGCCCCAATAATTGGTTTTTTGCTGGCTGAGTAAATGCGGCTCGGGTAAGCAGGCGGTGATAGGAAGCAGTTGCAGGCAATTAATGTGATGTTGTTGGTAAAACGCCAACATCGCTGGTGAGATTAAACCCAAGTAACGCCCTTTTTCCGCCGGCTCCACATCCGGGTGCTGCTGAGTCAGCCCTTTAACATGAGTTTCAAAAATCACAGTGTCGCACATTGGACGCTGAGGGGATGACACGCCTTGCCAATCAAATGGCGCATGATCCACAACTTGGCAGCGCGCCAGTAATGTACTTTGCGATGGTGTATAAGGAGGCTGATAGCTTAAAGGGCCAGTCACCGCTTGCGCATACGGATCGGCTACGCACCATGTTTGGCCATTATGTGAGATTTCAAAACTGTAATCTTGCCCTGCAACCACATCAGCGACCTCTTTTGTCCAATAACCACGTTTGTATTCGCGCATGGCGAGCCGCTGAGGTTGGTGCCCTTGATGCCACAACAATAAATGCACGCAGTCCTGGTCTGGTGCGTACAAAGTAAATCGACAACCTGAGCCGTATAACTGAGCCCCTAATGAATAAGGAGCAGGAAAACAAATCGACATAAATAACACCATTAAATTAGACTCGCTACCATTAGAGCTTTTAATCATAAACAATTCAATCTGATGTCACATTTATGATGATTGCCCAGTATGTAATTAAGTTTCATGCCTTTAAGAATAAATCTATTAATAGTGATCATGTCGACGTTTTGTAGGCCTGTTTAGCGAAAAATAATTACCAATTACGCCCTCGTTCAGTGACCCAGCTCGACAAGTTTAGATAATTGTCTCTCACTCATCCTTTCTCCTCCTCCCCCTGAAATCGCACGGCCGGATGACGCCAAAATGACCGCTCAGGGATAGGATAATTCCAGGATAACGAAGAAAGCTAAGCCTTGGACACATTGTCTTTTTCCACTACCCACTGCCGGTGTGAAGAGACACGTAAAAAAGGCCCATTATGGAGTAAGGTATGAGAAAAGTAAGTTTAATTGCGGCGGCTGTCGCGACTGCTGTCACTGCCACCTCAGCATTCGCTGTCGACTTTAATGGCTACATGCGAGCGGGTGTTGGTGTTAGTGCCGATGGCGGGCAACAGGTTACGTTTCAAAAAAATAAAATTGGTCGTCTTGGTAACGAAGGTGATATCTACGGCGAAGTTCAATTAGGTAAAGAGGTTTATAATAACGACGGTAAGACGTTTTACGTTGATTCTATGCTTGCAATGACCTCTAATGGTTCAAATGATTGGGAAGGAACCGCTGCTAACTGTGGTCTAGCTACAAATGATAGCGGTGGTGATATCGTTAAGTGTGCAAATGATGCTGAGTTCGCGTTACGTCAGTTAAATGTACGAGCTCAAGGTGTTCTAGATTTTGCTCCTGAAGCTACACTATGGGCTGGTAAGCGTTATTACCAACGCCGTGATATTCATATTTCCGATTTATATTACTGGAATATTTCAGGCGCTGGTGCCGGTATTGAGGGAATTGAAGCCGGTCCAGGTCAACTTTCACTAGCTTGGGTTCGTAATGATCGAAATGATAACTTTAAGCTAGGTGAAAATAACAACGGTGATACTCCTGATACTGGTAATGAAGGTTCTGCGGTAAATGTTAATACTCTAGATGCTCGTTATGCAGGTATTCCACTATGGGAAAATGGTTCTTTGGAAGTGGGCATTAACTACGCTTTAGTTCATGATACTGATGCTGCATCACAAGCGGCTAAAGATGCGAAAAATGGCGTAATGCTAACATCTGAGTTAACTCAAGGCCTTGCAGATGGTTTCAATAAAACAGTATTTCAGTACGGTACTGAAGGTTACTCAAAATCCTTTGCTTTCTACGGTGATGGAAGCTGGTATGGTGCCGAAGCGAAAAGCGGCGCTAGTGGTTATCGTTTGATCAACTGGGGTGTCGTTGGTCTTGGAGATGACTGGGAATTAGGTCACCAACTGCTTTATGGTGTTGGTGAAGAGATGTGGGACGGACAGGATAAATGGAAAGCCATGTCTGCAGTTATGCGTCCAGTTTATAAATGGAATCAAAATAGTAAAACAATTTTTGAAGCTGGTTATTCTGTAGATGATAACGATGGAAATAAAGATAAATACGGTAAATTTACCGTTGCTCAAGCTTGGTCTGCGGGATCAAGTTTCTGGGCTCGTCCTGAGATCCGTCTTTATGCTTCATATCTAAATAGTGATAAAGCGGATAATAGTAAATCTTTCGACAATCGTACGTCAGATGACTCATTACAATTTGGTGTCCAAGTAGAAGCTTGGTGGTAAGCCTTTTTTTAAACTGTCTTTTTTCATAGCCGACAATTGTCGGCTATTTTTTTAGGTGTTTTATATGAATAAAAAAATATTACTTATCTCTGGGTTATTATTACTTAATGGGTGCTCGATGATCGTTGATGACCAATATCAGGTTGCACCTATAGGAAAGGCAGTGACACAGATCCAAACAGCGAAAAAACTGCCGTTAGAAATGGATCAAGAGATCAAGTTAGCGGTGAGTGCGCAAACACAAGCCCTCGATATCTATAGCATTGATAGCCCTAGCGTCGTTTTCGACTTACCTATGGTAAAAAATGGATTCGATATCAATATTGAGGCAGAAATCAATGATAGTGTTTTTGTCCCAAGTGCTAAAGTCATGAACCAATCTGGCGATATTCGTGCTGAGCTTGATGATGAGGGGTTGGTCTATCTAAAGCCCCGTCTAGCCGATGGAAACCGTTTGCAAGGTAATATTAAAGTCCATCCACAAATAGGTGACAGTGCGCTTTACTTGGTTGTTTTTACTGATAAAGATAAACTTAATGAAACGGTGGCGGTCAGTCATCCAGCGAAACTAGACGCAGAGGGAAGAGGGAATTACTTAACCGGAGTGGGTGACATTCAAGTTCCGCGCGCTTTAACCGGGAAGCTTTCAATTGAGGCAACCGCTTTGGGAGCACGTACTGATGCTCCGTCTACTGTGCTGCCAGTGCTCTCCAACACTGAACGTCCGCAACAAGAAAGCGTGAATTTTTATCATCAGGCTATTCGAACCGCGATTGCAGACAACGATGTCGACAAAGCAATGGGCTTATTACGTGACGCCGAACAATTGGGTATTGCCGACGCTGATCAAGTCTTTCGTGAAGCGATGAAAGCACAGTTAGATCGGCAGTAATCGATCTTTGCAGTGACGTTTCATCACATAGCGATTCTAGACAGCAAATAAAAAGGGCACCTGCAAATGGTGCCCTTTTTTGCGATCAAGAGAGTGCGCCGGATTAGACTTTGAACGTCTCGACCAGCTGACGGATGGTGGTGGCTTCTTGGTTCAGCGTATGGTTTGCGCCTTGTGCTTGCTCACTGAGCGATAAGGTTTGCTCTATACGTTGTGAAAGGGCTTGGATATTTTCGGCCACTTGCTGCGAAACGGCACTTTGCTCCTCGGCTGCGCCTGCGGTTTGATAATTGATATCGCCGAGCTGGTGTACCAAATCAACAATCTCGTTTAAGGTCTGCTGAACGGAGACACTCGCTTGATAACCCTCTGCGGCACCGCGCTCACCTTGCTGGATAACCGCTTCAATATCCGTCAATAGTTGGTTGAATGTTTCAAGCGTCGATACGATTTGGTCGACAGATTTTTGTGAATGCTGGGCTAACGCGCGTACCTCATCCGCCACCACTGCAAATCCTCGGCCAGCTTCACCGGCGCGTGCTGACTCAATCGCGGCATTGAGCGCCAATAAGTTCGTTTGATCCGAAATGCCACGAATATCATCGAGTAGTGCGGCAATATCGCTACCACTGGCTTTGACTTCGCAGACAAAACTGTTGGCTTTTTGTAGATCATTGTTCGCTGTTTGATTGCGCGCTACGTTGTTGGTCACATTATCCATACATTGATTCAGTGACGACACCACCGCGGCATTTTTCTCTTTGGAGGCTTCAGAGTTAGTTGCCACATCTTTGGACGTTGCTGTTAGTTGTTCCATGGCCGTCGCCGCTTGATGCAAGGTCTCCGTATTTTCAGATAGCGCTTGGTGCGCATCGGTGATCGCATGGTTAGCTGTCGTTGAAGTATCCGATAAGCGTCCACCTGCTTGCTGAATTTGGCCAACCATCGACTGTAGCGCATCCAGCATCTGATTGACTGACTGTTTGATACTATCAATCTCGGTTTTACCCGTGACGGATAAACGCTGAGTTAAATCCCCACCGCCTTGCGCAATCGCCTGAATGGAGTGATCAACACTGGTTAACGGCGCCAATTGGCGTTTGATGACGACTTGAATGATGACAAACGCCAAAATCAGCACGATACCACTTACCAGATAGATGGTGTTTTGGATATGCGTCTCGGCCTCGGTCATCATTTGATTGAGCTGCGTCACCGGTGCCATAGCAGCAGATATAGGGGTCACAATCATCACCGACCAGGTCTTGGTCATATTGCCAAACTCAATGGGTTGCGATACGTAAAAGTGCGAATCGGTTTGCTTGAATTGGTTTGTTGCGTTCTGGCTTAAAAGGTTAGAAAGTGGTTGGTAAGCAGGAGAGGAAAGTCCTGAGACCGCAGCGCCATGTTGAACGTGCTGATCGGTACTAGCCACAATCCGACCATCTTGACTGATAACAAATAGTTCCCCGTCATTATCGGCACGTTTGGCTAAGAGTGATTGGATTTGCGAGGTCTTGAGCGTACTTCCCACCATAGCAACCGTTTTATCAAAGCGAAAAACGGGAGTTGTCACATCGAACACCGTTTGCGTCTTACCATTAATCTGAGCCGTTCTTGGATCAGTAATACAATCTTTTTGTGTGTTCACCGGGCACTGATACCAAGGGTTGGATTCTGAAAAGTTTTGAGCGGCTTGAAGACGCATTTCTCCGTTCTCATCCACCGATACAGACGGTACATAGCGTCCATCCGCTGCACTGGTTGGGTCGCCATAATAAAAGGCATCGGCCCCTAAGACGTTTTTTTGCCACTCGGTATAGATGTTGTGCCACTCAGGCTGACGTTTCAAAATCGAATACATGATCCTAGGAATATCATCACGATCGAGGATCCTTGATGACTTATTCTTCTCCGCTTCTGACGTATATATCTGAGCAATGGTTCGCACCGTATCGAGCGGAGAAGCGATGTAGGCATGAATCTCTTCACTGAGTGCCGTTGCCCGGTTCTGCATTTTTATCACCTGATCCCGCTTCACATTCTCTGTCACCTGAGATGACATTTCTGATTGACTGGTATTCAGAGTTGAAAGAGAGATGGTGCTGACCAAACCCAGACCGACTAACACGATTGCAGAGGCCGTTAGGCTGATTCGTTGGCTGATAGAGAGGTGACGCAATTTTTTCATAATCACTTTCCGCACAAAGAAAAAATTCGGAGGTCGTCGGGCGGCGTGACGATGGGTGTCGTGCTAGCGAGCAATGGCACAACAGATAACGCGCGCCGACGGTGACGATCAGAGTTTCTAGTGTTGCTCAAATAGACAACAGGCACATCCTCCTTATTTGCGCTTGTAACGCTTGCAATAAGGAGGAGATCAGGAGGGGGAGAGAGCTAATTTGAACGATCAGCTTAAGCCGATCCAGCGCACACCACATTGTCTTGACCGACGTTGTCACGTTGCGACGATCACACTACTTGGATTAAAACAGCAAGCGAAACTGCGCTTATTCACAATTTTGTTACTAACGGAGGAGGGCGTAGGCAGATGGATGAGGTTGCATGTTAGCGCATGTGCTAGCGGTACTAAGCTTTCACTGATGCACAATCATTAAAAATAATTCTATATTTTAATTATTTATATGTGGTTTTTTTAATGATTTAAACGCAATAAAGAAAACATCTTTTTATTTATTTTTTAGAGTTTTTACTCGCTAACATGATGTTTACATATAAATTGTCATGACAATGTCAAGGTGTCAGCGTTGCGTGTGTTTTTGATCATAAAAAATAAAAATGAGGCATTACTCCAAAATTATGCATTTTTAATTAATGTCTAATTTTTCGTTATGTATGCTGGCGCACCGTCAGTGATTGCAGCACAACAGGTCATTGATGTTTGTAAGATGTTAACGCAGTCCAGCGTGGCAGGATCATTCCTGGCTGTGCTGCCATTTTGGTGAAGGTATCGAGGGTTCAAAGTGTCCAAAGAAGGAAGCGTTGCGCCAAAAGAGCGCATAAATATCAAGTACGTACCTGCAACGGGTGACCAGCAAGCGGAAGTAGAGCTGCCACTTAAAACCTTGGTTGTTGGTGATTTTAAAGGTCACACTGAAGATACGCCGGTTGAAGAGCGTGCAACAGTGTCAGTCGACAAAAACAATTTTGAAGATGTAATGCGTGAAAGTAATTTACATCTTTCCACCACTGTAAAAAATCAACTTACTGATGATAAAGACGCTGAACTGCCTGTTGAGCTGTCTTTTAAATCAATGAATGATTTTGCGCCTGACTCTGTTGCAGCTCAAGTTCCCGAGCTCAAAAAACTAATAGAGCTTCGTGAAGCCTTGGTTGCGTTAAAAGGTCCTCTTGGCAATATTCCAGCATTCCGTGATCGCTTACAGGAGCTGCTTAACTCTGAAGAGTCCCGTGAGAAGTTGCTTGCTGAGCTAAGTATTGTCAGTAGCGATGATGACGCTCCGAAAGAGTAATTGATTCAAACCAGTAGTAACTTAAGCCTTAGGAAATAGAAACATGTCTACAAGTGAATCAGTCGTAGAGTCTCCTGAAGTCAAGGAAGGTGGCTTACTTGACGAAATAATGGCGCAAACGCGTATTGAGCCTAGCGAAGAAGGCTATGATGTCGCAAAGAAAGGTGTCGCCGCCTTCATCGAAAACCTCGTTGGCAACGATCAAACCCAAGAGCCTGTTAACAAAGCACTTGTTGATCAAATGCTTGTTGAGCTTGACAAAAAGATCAGTGCTCAAATGGACGAAATATTGCACGACACGTCTTTCCAAGAAATGGAATCGGCATGGCGTGGACTTAAATTATTTGTCGATCGGACGGATTTTCGCGAGAACAACAAAGTTGACATCTTGCATGTGACCAAAGATGAGTTGCTAGATGACTTTGAGTTTGCGCCTGAAACAACGCAATCAGGTCTCTATAAGCACGTCTACTCATCAGGTTACGGTCAATTCGGTGGTGAGCCAACGGGTGCCATTATTGGTAACTATGCCTTCACCCCATCAACGCCAGATATGAAGTTGCTTCAATACATGGGTGCGCTAGGTGCGATGGCCCATGCGCCATTCATCTCAAGTGTTGGACCTGAATTTTTTGGTATTGAGTCGTTCGAAGAGCTGCCAAACATTAAAGATGTCAAGTCCATCTTTGAAAGCCCTAAATATACAAAGTGGCGCTCAATTCGTGAATCTGAAGATGCACGCTATTTGGGTCTGACTGCACCGCGCTTCTTGTTGCGTGTTCCGTACGATCCAACCGAAAATCCGATCAAATCTTTCGTGTATCACGAGAACGTTAGCCAAGCTCATGAACACTACCTTTGGGGGAACACCGCATTTGCATTTGCAACGCGTCTAACGGATAGCTTTGCTAAATATCGTTGGTGTCCAAATATTATTGGGCCACAAAGCGGTGGTGCAGTAGAAGACCTTCCGGTTCATGTTTATGAATCGATGGGCGCACTACAATCCAAAATCCCGACGGAAGTGTTGATCACTGACCGCAAAGAATTTGAGCTTGCCGAAGAGGGATTTATTGGCTTGACCATGCGTAAAGGTAGCGACAACGCTGCTTTCTTCTCTGCCAACTCAATCCAAAAACCGAAGGTGTTCCCAAACACCAAAGAAGGTAAAGAAGCGGAAACCAATTATAAGCTCGGTACACAGCTACCTTACATGATGATTATTAATCGCTTGGCGCATTACATCAAAGTGCTACAACGAGAGCAAATTGGTTCTTGGAAAGAACGTCAAGATCTGGAGCGAGAGTTGAATACTTGGCTCAAACAATATGTCGCTGACCAAGAAAACCCACCAGCAGATGTACGTAGTCGTCGACCACTTCGCGCTGCCAAGATTGAAGTGACTGACGTTGAGGGTAACCCTGGCTGGTATCAGGTGTCTTTGGCCGTTCGTCCTCATTTCAAATATATGGGCGCGAACTTTGAACTGTCTCTTGTTGGTAGGCTTGATCAGTAATCATGGCATACGTTGCGCTAGAAGACAGTGCATTTGGTGTCGGCTTCTTGGAGCGTCTTGAAGCCGGCGCTAAACCTGTATCTGTCACTCAGGGGCCGAGTAGCCCAGACGTGGTGAGATCGATCAAACGCAATATTGCCAATGTGCTGAATACACGTATTGGCGGGGCGCAAAGCTCTCCTGAACTCGGCCTGATTGATTTCAACGATGCGACACTCGAAAGCTTAGACTTATCGCTCAGAGTGAAACTCGCGATCAAAGACTGTTTAGAGAGATATGAACCGCGGCTAACGAATATCCTGGTGACATCAGACTTTGATCCGCATTCACCGTTAATGTTGCGGTTCAATATTGTTGCTACCGTCAACAGTGAAGCGCTGCACGAGAAAGTTCAACTTAGCTTGTTTTTAGACCAGAACCGCCAATATCGGGTGTTGTAAATCGCATGACGAAAGACAAGTATTTTCGAGAAGAACTCGCGTTCTTGAAAGAGCAAGGTAAAGCTTTTACTGAACTGCATCCCCAACTGGCTCGCTTCTTACACGGTCGACACACCGATCCTGATGTAGAGCGGTTACTAGAGGGATTTGCGTTCTTAACGGGCAAGTTGCGCGAAAAAGTGGATGATGACTTTCCAGAGTTAACTCACTCAATCATTAATATGCTTTGGCCCAATTATTTACGGCCAGTCCCCAGCATGTGTATTGCGCAATTCAAACCAGAAGAAAGTCTCAGTGAAAAGCAAACTGTGGTGAAAGGGACTGAGCTTGATAGTAAGCCTGCCATGGAAACTCAGTGTCGCTTTCAAACTTGCCGTGACGTTGATCTTTACCCGCTTTCTTGCTCCAGCGTTCATGCTGAACATACGCGCGAGGCGACGACAATACAGCTACAGATGACGCTCAGTGGTGATATGTCGGTACGAGATGCCAACATTAATAAACTGCGCTTTTATATTGGCGGAGACAAATATAGCGCGCAAATGCTCTATCTGTGGTTGAGTCATCATCTAGAGAAGGTAACGGTGCATGTTGATGGAACAGCATTTTCGTTACCACGTGATGCGTTTTCATCTGTCGGATTTAACGCCGGCGATGCTTTATTGCCATATCCGCAAAATGTTTATGATGGTTATCGTGTGCTGCAGGAGTATTTGTCATTTCCAGAGGCGTTTCACTTTGTTGACATCGGAGGGTTAGATAAAGCCATACCGAGTAATGTATATGGACAGTTTACGGTGCAGCTGCATCTCTCTAAAACCTTGCCATCGGATGTCAGAGTCAGACCTGAAAGTTTTCAGCTTTACTGCACACCCATTATTAACTTATTCAATCATGATGCAGACCCTATTGATTTAACGGGAAAAAACACTGAGTACAAGGTGATCCCGTCGAGTAATAAACCGGCTCACTATGAAGTGTTTAGTATTGATAGTGTCACTGGGCGACAAGACAAGATTATTGATGGCCAGCCTGTTCGCGGTCAAAAGCGGACTTATACGCCATTTGAAAGCTTCCAGCATGAAGTTGAGCGCGTGCGTAACCGCGAGACACTCTATTACCGAGCGCGTGTCAAAGACAGTGTTCGTGGTGATGGATTCGATTCTTTTATCTCTTTCATTCGAGGGGACGAATCGACATCCGTGGACGTCGATGAAGCTGTTTCGATTAAGCTGACTTGTACGAATAGACAGTTACCTTTGGAGTTAGGCGTCGGTGATATATCGTGTCCAACGGATAGCTCACCACCATTTGCAGAATTCGAGAATATCACCATTCCAACTCAAGCACTCCGTCCTGTGCTAGATGGCAGTTTATTATGGATGTTGATTTCTAATTTATCGCTCAATTATTTGTCATTGTTATCCAAAGATGCACTTAGCTGTGTATTAACAGCGTATGATTTCCGTGCGCTTGTCGATCGTCAAGCAGAGCGAGTAGGTAAGAAGCGGCTAAACGCGATTGAAGACATTCAATCAAAGCCAATGGATAAGCTATTGAGAGGAATGCCTGTCCGTGGCTTACAGTCGACGATTTATCTTAATCAAGACGGGTTTGGTTCTGAAGGCGATTTATATTTATTTGGAACGGTACTCAGCCACTTTTTCTCGTTGTATGCGAGCATTAATTCTTTTCATGAGCTCACCGTCATCAACACAACGAATAATGAGAGCTATACATGGCAGACGAGAGTCGGGAAGCAACCACTCATTTAGAAGAAACAGAAATGAGTACCGCTGATCTCGTAAAAGATGCGCGAGTGTATAGCTTCTTCCAATTAGTTGAGCTTTTGCAAAAGCATAAAGGGCTTAACCCAGAGGAAGAAGAATGGGAACGCGAGTGCCAGTTAGTGTTTAGTGCAAATCCGAGTCTTGGGTTTGCTGCATCAGATATAGCATCGCTGGATCAAGTGAATGATCACACAGTGATGCTAACGAACTTTTTAGGACTTGCGGGCTCACAATCGCCACTGCCGGCATTCATTACAGAGCAACTGCTACATGAAGAGCCAGGAGGAATTAAAAGACCCTTCTTGGACTTTTTTAATAACCGATTGATCGCATTGGTCTATCGCATATGGCGCAAATACCGCTATTACGTCAGGTTTCAGCCAGGTGCGGAAGATCAGTTTTCGGCACAGTTATTCGCGCTTGTTGGGCTGGGTGATCCCCAGTTAAGAGGGGACACCCCGATAAACTGGTGCAAAATGTTGGCTTATGCCGGGACGTTAGCGGGGCGAAGCCGATCACCGACAGTGGTTGCTGGCATCATCGCGCACTGTTTTGATCTTGAACATGTAGAGATCCGCCAATGGGTAACGCGCAAGGTAAAGATTGCGAAAGAGCAACAGATGTCTCTTGGCTGTATGAATGGTCGCCTTGGTGAAGACACTGTGATTGGAGAGTCGGTTTTTGATTGCAATGGAAAGTTCGTTATTTGTATCAAAGATCTGACACGAGAGCGTTTTAATGATTTTTTACCGGTCGGTAAAGAGTATCAGCCTTTGTGTAAGTTAGTTGAATTTATTCTGCGTGAGCAGATGGCATTTGATTTGGAGTTGTCGATGACAGATGAAGAAACACCTGCTCTTCAGCTGGGGCAACACATAGCGCTGGGATGGACATCTTTCCTTGGCGAAGAGCTGCAAGATAAGCGTGTATTAATTCAGGTAAGGCAATAACGATGGTCTCACAACATCAAAACGGCATAACACTCGTAGTCGCAAACGCGCAAACCTTAGAATCTGGTTTGTCGGCACAGATTCGTTTTGTGGAATCTGGTGGCACCATTGGCGCATCGCCCGCCGTGCATTGGCGATTAAAAGATCGTTTAGGACGCGTGCATGATTTGCATTGTGAGATCTTAATGGTGGATGGTGCTTTTTGTGTGCGTGATGAGTGTGGACAGACCTTTGTTAACGGTACCGATATGCCGCTTGGTAAAGGGCAATTAGCACGTTTAGCACATAAAGATGAAATGCAAATTGGCCCATATGAGATACGCGTGTTAACCGGAAAAAACGAAGAGGTTGACGCTGGACATATTGATACGCTTTTTGATTCTAACCACACAGATTTGTTAGCGAATGGTCATGAACCAGTCGATGACGAGCCCGAGCTTGAAGATGTATCAGCGCCTATTGATCCCTTGGCCGAGCTAGAGGCATCGACACATATCCAAGGATCAAACTGGTTATTGGAGGGTGAACCAGCCGAGCAGATCAGTGAAACGGGTCATCTGATTTCAAAGAAAAACTTGGTTGAAAAGCAACCTTCGTTTACGCCTCAGGCCGACAGCGAAGATGTCATGTCTGCCTCTGTGCGATTGAAGCGTATTTTTGGATTCGGTCAGAAAAAAAACCAGGCCACCAGTAACAAGTCAGATCAACAAGTATTGGATGCACAGCCAGCGAATATGGCATCACATACTCCTTCCAAGCCGATAGAAAATGAGATGAAGCCAATGGACGAAAAAGAGCTAGGACTTCTCGAGCAAGAAGTGGCCAAGAGTTTGCAAAATGAATCATCGCCTACGCCGTCAAATAACCATGGTGGACACGGGCAACACTTATTAACGGGTCCAATGCTAGAAGGGCTTGGTGTTCGTATAACGAATGAACAAGATGTTCAACGGATGCATTTCCTGTCACAAGAAATGGGTCAATCGTTACAAGCGTGTTTAAAAGGCTTGCTAGCACTGCACGAACAAGCTGCAGACGGACGATTTGGGACGATGAACCGTAATCTTCAACCTATTGAAGATAACCCGTTACGTCTTGGTCTTTCTTACCAAGATACGGTTCGCACTATGTATGACGCGGATAAAAGCTTAGTTCATTTGTCTGCGCCTGCAGCCATTGCTGAGAGCTTAAAAAATGTAAGAGATCATAATGAAGCAACGCAGGATGCGATTTCAGAAGCATTAGATCAAATATTAAACGCGTTTTCACCGGAAGTGCTGTTACGTCGTTTTCAACATTGTCGACGCAATACGGACGCACATGAAGATGGTGAGTCGGCTTGGGCGTGGGAAATGTATTGTAATTATTACAAAGAGCTTACATCTAACCGTCAACAAGGCTTCGCTAAACTCTTTTGGGAAATATTTGAGCAGGTCTATGACAAACGTATTCGCGAAAAACAACAGGAGGGCTAATCATGCTTAAAAAGTTAGGTGTGCTTTGCGCAATCATACTATTGACAGCCTGTAGTTCTTCAGATGAATACAAGCCTGAAGAACAACCCACGACTGCGACGTTTAGTTTAGTCAGTGACAGTGGTGTAAATCCGAATATAGCAGGAGACCCAGCACCTATCGAGGTACAAGTCTTTGAACTCGAAGATGATTCGATGTTTATGTCTGCGGGATTTGATCAATTGCGTACTGACTATGAAGGTGCATTGAGTAGTAACTTTATTAATAACTACGACTATGTTCTGACCCCAGGGCAATTCAAATTTGTCAATGCGTTTGAGATCGATGAAGACACAAATTATATCGGTGTGATGGCACATTTTGCCGAACCTAATCTCGGGGAATGGAAAAAAGCTGTCAAAGTGCTGAACAAAGGCCGCAAGTATCATTTGTTGATGCTATTTCAAGATTATGACGTGAAATTAGAAAAGGTAGGATAAAGGTAATGTTTGCACGTAATCGCGTGATATGGAGCGAAGGGCTCTTTATTAAGCCTCAGCATTTCCAGCAGCATCAGCGCTACAGTGAGTATTTATTGGAAGAGCGGTTAACGTCCGTCAGTAAATATTTATATGGCATTGCTGAGCTGTCACTAAATCCGGAATACCTAGCGTTTGGACGTATTGCCATCGAGCGAGCAGTCGGTGTCATGCCAGATGGAACGGCGTTTCGTATCCCACAAGAAGACGTAATGCCTGAAGCGTTAGAAATCGAAGACGGATCGCTTTCAAATCAGTTGATTTACCTTGCTATACCGTTGCGCAGTGAATCGATTATGGAAGTGAACTGGCCTGATGAAAAAGGGTCAGGGCGCTATGAAAGCCGTCGTATCGATGTACGAGATGTACAGAGTGTGCAAGGTGACACAACCACGCTTGATGTATCACCGATTCAGTTGCAATTGATGCTAGAAAAAGAGGATCGCAGTGCCTATGCCTCTATTCCTATTGCACGGATTTCAGAAAAGCGACCTGACGGCAGTGTTGTCCTTGATGCTAATTTTATTCCGTGCCATTTCAATGTTGCTGGTAATGCGACCTTGCACCGTTTTATCAATGAAATGTCTGGTTTGATGCAAGAGCGCGCAAAAAATATCGCTCAACGTATTAGTTCTCCTTCTCAGGGCGGTGTGGCTGATGTCTCTGATTTTATGCTTTTACATTCGTTGAACCGTCTGTATCCGCAGATGAAGCACCTTGCTTCTTTAGGCAGTCTGCACCCAGAACGTTTGTATGAATGCTTGTCGTCAATTTGTGGCGAGCTAGCAACGTTCACGGATGAAAGCCGCCTGGC
Source organism: Salinivibrio costicola subsp. alcaliphilus (assembly GCF_001996185.1). NCBI lineage: Bacteria > Pseudomonadati > Pseudomonadota > Gammaproteobacteria > Vibrionales > Vibrionaceae > Salinivibrio > Salinivibrio costicola. Next base: position 12,815 of record NZ_MUFR01000017.1, on the reverse strand, counting down.
ACCGTCAATGCCAGCTTATAACCACGATATGCCGGGTGATGCATTTTGGCCTGTTATCCGCTATTTGCGCCAGAGCCTCAGTGTGGTACTGGAGCCTCGAGCCGTCTCTATTCAGCTAGATAAGCGCAACTACGGCCTGATGGTCGCGCCGGTTCAAGACCCGCAATTGATGGAGTCGGCAGAGTTTATCGTTGCAGTTAAAGCACGTATGCCATTGGATGAGTTACGGCGATTGTTCACTCAGCAAACCAAAGTCTCTTCGGTTGAGAAAATTCGCGAGCTTATTTCACTTCAACTGCCTGGTATTCCGCTAATTTCGCTACCTGTGGCGCCTCGCCAGTTGCCTTACCATGCCGGCTATACCTACTACCAATTGGACAAAGAGAGTGCGGCGTGGTCGATGCTCACGAACTCTAGTGGCTTTGCATTCCATGTCGCCGCCGCATTTGATGATCTTGATATTCAATTCTGGGCAATAAGAGATTGATTATGGCAGCCACTGACGAAAGTGTCTTTAAAGACCTCCTACATGATAACGTTGAAAAAATAGACAGTGACCAAGATTACTGGTTTCAACTACGTGGCCACAATGCTAATGCGTTGGTGGATGCGGCAACCCCTCTATTCGGGTTAGCGTTGCGAGTACGTTCATTATCCAGTTGCGAGAATATTGAGCAAATCTACCACCAAACGATCGAGGAAATAAAAGCGATCGAAATAGAGCTATCAGAGCAAGGTTATGAACATGCAATGCTGATGGCATATCGCTATATATTGTGTACGTTTCTTGATGAAGCGGTCATGGGTACCCCATGGGGAGCTAACACCTGCTGGGCTGAGCATTCAATGTTATCTCGTTTCCACAATGAAACATGGGGAGGTGAGAAAGTATTTACCATTCTAGGTCGTTTGGAAAACGAGCCCGAGAGGTATCGACCATTACTCGTGTTTATTTATCACTGCTTGTGCTTGGGCTTTGAAGGGAAATATCGAGTGATTGATGGGGGGTATGCGCAGCGAGAAAAAGTCATTAAAAGGCTACATGACCAACTATTAGATGATGAAAAGCAACCCAAACAACTGAGTGAGGGGAGTGACCATGTTGTTAACACTCGGTATGCACTCAGCCGCCAGGTACCGCTTTGGTCTATTTTTGTCGGATTTCTCGTCTTGTGGGCGGGTATCTTCGCTGGCTATTCATACTTTTTACATGAAAAGTCTGAAAATGTACTCAGTCAACTGAATCAGTTGCTGTGACCCGAACAACATTATATTGATTAGAATTAGGTGTCCCTGTGATTCGAATTGAATTGTCCACGCTCATCGCTAAATTGAATGCGCCAAGCAAATTAGCGCTCGAGCAAGCCGCCTCATTATGTATTGAGCGTCATCATCCTGAAGTCTTAGTTGAGCACTTCCTAGAGATCTTGCTAGATAATCCTTTGTCTGACGTTCGACTCATTACCAAGCAAGCAAATATCGACACTGAGTCGCTTAAGCAAGCGCTCGCAGGTAATTACGAGCGAGATAACACGCTTGATACCTACCCAGCGTTCTCGCCGCTGTTGGTTGAAGTACTGCAAGAAGCATGGTTGCTATCAACCACAGAGCTAAACCAATCAGAATTGCGTTCGGGAAGCGTCTTTTTTGCGGTATTAAATCGCGCCGACCGCTACTTGTCGCGTTCGGCATCTAAGTTATTAGCAGGCATTAATCGCGAGAGCTTGAAAACGCATTTTGACGCTATTGTCGCGGACTCTGCTGAAACTGCCGTGGAAAGTGACCAGAAAAAAGGGCCAAAAGCGCCATCAATGGACGGCAGCGAGTCACCGCTTTATAAGTATTGCTCCAACATCACCGCACAAGCCAAAAATAGTGAATTGGATCCAGTGCTTTGTCGCGAAGAAGAGCTCAACTTAATGGTTGATATTCTTTGTCGCCGTCGTAAAAACAACCCAATTGTTGTCGGTGATGCGGGAGTAGGCAAAAGCGCCATGGTGGAAGGGTTGGCCTTGCGCATTGCGGCCGGTAATGTCCCAGAGCGCCTACAAAACGTTGAGCTATTCTGCCTTGATCTTGGTTTGCTTCAAGCGGGTGCTTCTGTCAAAGGTGAGTTTGAGAAGCGCTTGAAAGGTGTCATTGATGGCATTAAGAGCGCGCCGAACCCCATTATTCTGTTTATTGATGAGGCTCATACTCTCATTGGCTCAGGAAACCAGGAAGGGGGCAGTGATGCCGCCAACCTGCTCAAACCCGCCTTAGCGCGTGGCGAGCTGAGCACGATCGCAGCAACCACCTGGAAAGAATACAAAAAGTATTTCGAAAAAGATCCTGCTCTGACGCGTCGTTTTCAGCTTGTTAAGCTTGAAGAGCCTTCTGTGAACCAAGCCGTTGATATAATGCGGGGGCTTGGCAGTGTGTATGAAAAAGCCCATGGTGTATTGATTGCCGATGATGCCTTAAAAGCGGCGGCGGAACTGTCTGCTCGCTATTTATCTGGGCGTCAGTTGCCTGATAAAGCGATCGATGTACTCGACACTGCCTGTGCACGGATTGCCATTAACTTAACGACTCCTCCTAAACGTCTCGCGTTACTTGAAACACTCTGTCATCAACGCCAGCAAGAAATAGAGATGCTGAAGCGAGCCCAATATATTGGCCAAGCCGTTGATCAAGCTCGTTTAGATGAGCTTGAGACACAAGAGCAAGCGGACGAAGCTGAAAAGCATGCACTGCAAGCACGCTGGGGGGAGCAGCGTTTGTTGGTTGAGGAAATCATTGATCTACGCGCGACACTGTTAAATCCGCCACTATCAGCCGAACTTGATGAGGGTCAAGTTGATGAAGCGTCACAAGAGCAAGACCGTGAAGCGTTAGCAAAGACATTGGCTGACAAATACGATGCACTTAACGCTATTCCGCATGACCAGCGGTTGATGCATCCACACGTTGATGCTGAGCAGGTGGCAGAAGTGATTTCTGATTGGACAGGCGTGCCTATCGATCAAATGAACAGCGACGAGCTCTACAAAATCACAAACCTGACAAGGTTACTGGGAAATGCGATTAAAGGGCAAGACATTGCTATCGAACGCATACATCGGCACTTACTGACTGCGCGTGCGGATTTGCGGCGCTCTGGACGGCCCAAAGGCGCATTTTTACTTGTAGGACCAAGCGGCGTCGGTAAAACAGAAACCGTGGTGCAATTAGCCCAGCAACTCTATGGTGGTAAACAATTTTTAACCACGATCAACATGTCAGAGTACCAAGAAAAACACACGGTCTCACGTCTTATTGGTTCGCCCCCAGGTTATGTTGGATATGGCGAAGGCGGTGTATTGACCGAAGCAATACGCAAGATGCCATATTCTGTGGTGCTTCTTGACGAGGTTGAAAAAGCCCATCCAGAAGTGCTCAACATCTTCTATCAAGCTTTCGACAAAGGGGAGCTAGCGGACGGTGAAGGGCGCATGATTGACTGTCAGAACACCGTTTTTTTCCTGACGTCTAACTTGGGCTATCAAACGATTGTTGACTATGCACACGACAAAGCCAACATTGATGATGCGTTATATCCTGAGCTTGCCGCATTCTTTAAACCTGCCTTGCTGGCACGGATGGAGGTTGTGCCTTATGTCCCACTAGAACGTGACGTGTTGGCGGAGATCGTACGCGGCAAATTAGCGCACCTGGAAGCGACTTTTGCTCAGCGCTATGGCGCAACCGTTGATATTGACGACAGCATAATTGACGAGATTTTGAAGCGCGCGACGCGGAGCGAAAATGGCGCTCGTATGCTTGAGGCGATTATTGAAGGACAGTTATTGCCACCCGTCTCACTCGAATTATTAAACAAGCTGGCCGACAAAGCGGCGATCACGCACGTTCGTCTACTGGCAGATAATGGCGAGTTTAAGGGTGAGGTAGAATAAGAATGCATAACTGGCTAGCTTATGTTACTGACTTAGCTCGGGAAAGGCGAACAACTGACTTGCAGTCTCGCTTTATCCAGATTTTGGTCAGCGAGCTCAAGCTGCGCAAAGGAATGCTGCTGGTCCCGAGTTGTGATGGCAGGCAGCTTGTCTGCCATTCCAGCGGGGAGTCTTGGTCTGTCACCGACTTTGACACGCCATTTGCACACGTGTTGCAAAATGCGACGACTAAGCATTTAGTGGCAGAAGACATTGTTTATTGGCAGTCGAATCGAGCCTTTTCAAAGGCTATTGGCGATCTTGGCTTATTTGAAGCCGTCTCTATTCGACCGTTAATTCGCCATGATAGACATGTAAAACTCTTGCTTTGTCTTATCGGCGATGACCAAACGCTATCTAGCCTTTGGAATGATGCGTCGTTTTTACAGGTGTTGGATGTGTTTGAACATCAATGGTCACTGCTCAATGAAATGGAAGGAGAGGAAAGCAATCGTCGTGCGTTAAAAGCCTCTTTGACTGACATTGAAAAGCAAACACGGCAGCAAGAAAGGGCGGCGAGCCTATCCTCCACCCTGATTGGAGACAGTACTTTAATGAGAAGACTGCGTGAGCAAATTGCTAATGCGGCTTCCTCACAATTATCTGTACTGGTTCAAGGCGAGACAGGAAGTGGTAAAGAACTTGTCGCGCGTGCCGTGCATGATTTATCACCGCGTCGACACCAGCCATTTATTCCGATCAACTGTGCTGCTATTCCTGAACATTTGCTAGAAAGTGAGCTATTTGGTTATGAAAAGGGTGCATTCTCAGGTGCGAACATAGATAAAGAGGGCCTGATTGCTCAAGCAAATGGCGGAACACTGTTTCTTGATGAAATTGGTGATATGCCGATGAGTTTGCAAGCTAAATTACTGCGTGTGCTTGAATTAGGGACGTTCCGCCCCGTCGGAGGAAGTCGAGAGCGTCAATCTGACTTTCGGTTGGTGTCCGCGACACATGTGCACCTGCTGGACAATGTAAAAACAGGCTCTTTCCGTCAAGATCTATACTATCGTTTGCTCCAATATCCGATTCATGTGCCATCGCTTGCTCAGCGCAAAGAAGATGTGCGTCAGCTGAGTTATCACTTTCTTGATAGGTTCAATCATCAACACGGCACCCGTGTAGGAGAGCTGCAGCCTGACGCGCTCGATATGCTCTTGAGTTATAGCTTTCCAGGTAATGTACGAGAATTAAAACACCTTATTGAATACGCATGTGCTCAAACGCCTGATCGTGAATCTATCAGCATTGCGACCTTTAGTGGGCGTATCAGTAACGGGCAACCTGTATCAGGCTCCTCAAACGTTCAGTCGATGCCTATAGGCTATACCAATGGCGCGTCGACGGCTGATAGCGTGTTAAATATTGATGCAGCTTCCATCGCCGATCTAAAACAAGCGTTGCACGACTTTGAGCAACGGATCATCACTGATCGCTTGTCTCAATTTGATGGCGATAAAAGTAAAGCTGCCGATAGTTTGGGCATTCCTCGTCGAACCCTAACCTATAAGTGCCGAAAACTAGAGATAAAAGCCCCATGAATAACCCAAACTATTGTGCACTAGCCGGGGTCATGCTGGTGTCAATCTTGGCACCGTCCGCGGTGACTGGCGCACCTGCTTCCGCTCAAAAGCAAGTTGAGCAAGCCAAACAATGCCGCGCGGTGACGTCACGATTAGATCGTCTCGCCTGTTTTGATCGTGTATTTAATACCCAAGTTTCATCGTCTGAACCTGCAGATAATCACTTAGAAATGCCGTTACAGTGGCGTAGAGCAACACAAGCGGCACAAGACAGTGCGCCAAAAACATGGTCATTGAATCAAAAGGGTGAGGGACGAGGAAGTAGCGCATGGATTACGTTACAGGCGAGTAACATTAACACCGCTTTTCGAGGCAGCGAACAGCCGTTATTGATGCTTAGCTGTATCGATAACTTAAGCCGAGTGGAGTTGATGCTACCGGAGCCGATTGATGATGGTCGGGTCAAACTAACGTTCCCAAGTACTCAGACCCAGTATTGGCGAAATGATGACTCAGGTGTTGTGCTCTCGTCCTCTCGTGGTCTACCTGCAATCCGTCTAATGAAGACATTAGCGCAGGATGAAAGCTTAACCATTCGCTCTAATTCTCAGTACGTTGATGGGCTGACATTTGATACCCAGCCATTAAGTAATGCACTGGGCGCTCTTCGTTCTCGTTGTGGTTGGTAAATATGGAACTGAAAGAATATAAACGCAGCATTTCACAGCCAATCCCGGGAAATAGCGCAGTCGGTGAGCGTTTAGTCGATGATCCTTTGTTTGATTTCGTTGAAGATCAAATGATGAAAGTTGGCTCTCTCTCCCATGCTGATGTTCAGTGGGACGAGGTGGAGCACAGCGTTGTTAAGTTGTTAGCAGAAAAGAGCAAAGACATTAAATTGCTGACTTACCTGCTGCAGTGTCTACATCACCAAGCGTCTCCGGCTCGCTTTATCCTCTCGTTTGAGTTGATGGCATCATTTATGTCTCAGTATTGGGAAGACAGCTTCCCAGCACCGGGTAAGCGTGGAAATCTGCCTCGTCGAAAGTTCTTTAGTCAAATGGCACAGCGATTTTCGATGGCGATAGATAAAACGGACTTTGGCCAGTTTGATGCGCAAGATCGTGAGTCATTGACGAAGGCGATCGCCGAATGGGAAAAGGCAGTTGAAGAGAAAGGCCTGACCAATGACGTCGTCAGTAGTGTCGTCGTGAATGTGCGAGCCGAACTGCGAAAGGCGGAAGAGCGTCAGCGTGCTAACCAAACCGCGAAAGAAACACCGCAAGCCTCGGCGCGAACCGCAACGACAACAGCGACATCCTCTGGCTTAGATGTTGATCACTCCAGCGACAAAGCAACCAAGCAAACGTTACTAAAAGTCGCCTCTTTTTTGGCGGAACAAGATGACGGTATGGCACTCGCGATCCGCCTTCGTCGCTACGCGGTTTGGTACAGCATTACCGCCTTACCCGATCATAAAACCGGCGGCGAGACGCAATTGCGAGGGATGCAACAAGATCGAGTGAAAGACTATCAAGATAAAATGCGGCACCCCGATTTGGCATTATGGCGGCAAGTTGAGCAAAGCCTCACTATGGCACCTTACTGGTTTGAAGGGCACTTAATGAGTTACTCCATTGCTCAAAAATTGGGTCACCAAAGTTGGTGTGACGCGATTCAGTCAGAAGTCAGTCAGTTTCTAGAGCGGCTTCCTGGGCTGGCAGAGCTGAAGTTCAAGGGTGGAGAGCCGTTTGTGTCTGATGCGGTTAAAGATTGGCTAGCTCATGGCAGTACGGGACAAGCAAGTGGAAAGACCGTAAACGGTGACTGGCAAGAAAAGAGAAAAGAAGCGCTGTCGTTGGCCAAAGAGGGAGGTATTGCGGTAGCACTCTCCATGCTAAACGATGGGCTACAAGCGGCACGAGAACCACGCGATCATTTCTATTGGCGAATGATATCGGCCGATCTCATGCGAGCGAATCAACTTAACAGTATGGCTCAAGAGCAGTATCAAACGCTAAATCAAGAAATTAAAACCATGAGCGTCATCGACTGGGAACCCAGCTTGGTGGAACAACTTGAACGCAGTACAACGTCAGAGTGATTAAGGGCGAAAATTCATGTGGAAAAACATTTTTAAAATAGCGAAAAAGCTTAAGCCTGGCATGGTCGCAGCCTTTCCTATTTTATTAGCAGCGATTTTTATTCTTGTTAATGTCGCCATTTGGTGGGCAGGCCCTTGGTTGACGATGGGCGAGAAAAAACCATTAGCATCCGTGATGGCACGCGCTGTTTGTAGTGGTTTTATAACGCTTGGCGCTTTAGCGATTTGGGGCGTATGGCAATGGCGAAAGCTACAAAGCTTCCAAGCAGAGCAAGCGCACACTGAACGATTGCGTGAAGACCCCATTCAGATATACGAAGAGCGCCAAGAGAAAGAGCTGAATCAGGTTGTTGCAAATATGAAGCAAAACTTGAACAAGCGGAATCATCTCTATGCACTCCCTTGGTATCTTGTTCTCGGGCTTGAAAATGCGGGGAAAACTAGCCTAATTAATCGTTCGGGGCAGAACTTTGTTTTCTCTTCGGTTATGCGAGCATCGGGCAAAAAGAGTGAGAATCCATACTCATTTGACTGGTGGATCGGTGACGAATCGGTTGTTATCGACCCAGATGGTGAGTTGCTGACACAAGGACATAAGGACGAAAATAATGATGGTGAGCTTGAGCGTCGTTTGTGGTCGCACTTTGTTCAGTGGCTGGAGCAGACCCGTAGCCGCCGTCCGCTGAATGGGATTGTATTAACCCTTGATGCGTCACACCTTGCCACGGCCACGGCATCAGAACGCAAGGCGTATGCCAACCTATTACGTGCCAGGTTGCGGGAGTTGATGGAGACGCTATCGACACGGCTTCCTGTTTATATTGCACTAACAAAACTCGACTTGTTGTATGGCTTCGAACCGTTTTTTAAACATTATTCTAAGCAGCAACGCGATGAGGTGCTTGGTTTCACTTTTTCTTTAAACTCTGTGGATGACTTGGACTCATGGCTTAAAGAGTTTGATGAAGACTATTCTGCATTTATTGATCGCATTAATGCGATAGTTCCACATGCACTGGCCGCTCCGATTGATTTTGAGGATCGTAAAGCGATTTATAGCTTCTCGCGTCAGATCGCTGGGCTGAAAGATATTCTTGCTACTTTTTTTAATGAAGCACTGGCGAGTGATCAATTCTCTACTTCGGCGCTGGTTAGAGGCGCGTATTTTACCTCTGTCTATCAGCAAGGGGTACCAACGAACGCATTCGATGATGCAGCCTCTCGTCGTTATGGATTGTCACATGCGGTCAATCATGCTCAAAAGGCCAAGAATTCAACGATTTTTTTCACGCAAAAACTATTTAGCAATATTATCTATCCCGAGGCGGGGCTCGCGTCGGATAACTTCCGCGTGGCAAAACATAAACGGCGCTTGATGGGAATGTCTGTCTTGGCATGCTCTATCGCCACTGTCTTATTAGTGGGGACGTGGCATCGCTATTATCTGGCCAACGTCGCACATGCAGATGCGGTATTGACAAAAGTTGATCAATATAAAACCCAATTCTCAAACAGTGCTGCCGGTGCATCGCAACGTGAGGTGCTTAAACCGCTCAACCAGATCCGTCAAGCGACGCTGGAATTTGGCTTTTTCCGCGAAAAGCCTAAATATGTCTCTGACTTTGGTCTATATCAGGGTCATGTGATTGGACCTAAAGTCGAACAAACGTACCTCAACCTATTAAAAAGTCGATTCTTGCCACTCTTAATGGCAGATACCGTGGTGGATATTAATCAAGCGGAGACGGATCAGGAACAGCTAGTTGCATTGCGTGTTTATCGGATGATGGTGGATAAAAGCGGCCGCTATCATGACTATGTAATGGACTATTTTAGTCAACAATGGCAACAAGAATTTGCCGGGCAAAAGGTCATTCAAGAACGTTTACTCGATCATCTCGATTACGCTATGCGCCATACTGACTTGACTGGAGAGCGTATAAGAGGCGATAGAATTTCAGATCGAGTAATGCGTCCTTATGATTTTACTATCGCTCGTACGCAGGCATATTTACGGACTATGCCAACCGACCAACGTGTGTACCGGAACTTGAAGCTAGACGCAGAGACCGTTCTGGGTTCGGGAATGAACCTGCGGAACGCGGTTGGTCCTGTCTTTGATGTTGTTTTTGATGAGCGGGAAGTCGATAGCGAAAACTTACATATCCCGCAAATGCTGACCAAAACTGGCTTTGAAGATTACTTTGTGCCGAAGCTCCAGTCAGTTTCTGACTTGGCGTTGATTGATAGCTGGGTATTAGGTGAAGCAGAAACGGCGCAGTTTAGTGACGCGGATAAAAAGGCACTTAGAAACAAAATACGTGATTTGTATGTTGCTGATTATACAAATACGTGGCGTACAGCGCTGAACGAAATTGATGTGAAGTTTTTCAGTGATATTAACGATGCCGTAACGGTTCTGGATAATTTTACTGGACACGTAGGACCGTTGCAGCGTTTATTACGCACCCTCGAAACCAATACCCAGCTTGCATCAGGCCTCGGTTTGGATGAAGACGCTCAAAAAGCGATCTCAGAAAATCCAAAATATGAGGTGGCGTCACAAATACAGGCACCATTTTCAGATTTGAACAGTCTTGTTAAAGCGGTGAATGACAAACCGGCCTACCTGAGTGAAGTGTTGGCGTCGGTACAGGAGCTAAAAAGCTACCTTAAATCTATCCAAGATGCGCCTGACATAGGTACAGCAGCACTGGATGCGACCAAAGCACGTGTTAAGTTGGTGAATACCGACCCCATTTATACACTTAAACGGATTGCTACCGGTTTACCTGAGCCGCTTGATGGTATGGTTGATAAACTCGCCGATGAAAGCTGGCATGTCGTTAAACAAGCGGCCATCAAACACCTTGAAGTCCGTTGGTATCAAGATGTCTATCGCCCTTATCAACAAAAGTTGGCGAACCGATATCCGTTTAATCCGAATGCCAGTAAAGATGCATCACTTAGCGACTTTGAAAGCTTCTTTGCGCCGGAAGGAACCCTGGATAATTTCTACAATAGTCAGCTGAAAATGTTTATAGATGAAAACATATCAGTTGGGGATAAAGGGACAAATGGGTCGTTAATTCGCCAAGACCTGCTAGCCCAGATCCAAAAAGCACAAAAAATCCGAGAAGCGTTCTTTAATCGTAAAGGTGTTTTGGATGTGAGCTTCTCTGTTGAGCCCTTGCGTTTAAGCAGCAATAAACGACGCAGTGTTTTGAATGTTGATGGCCAGTATGTGACCTACAGCCATGGGCCTAGAGACAGTATTGAGCTCATTTGGCCAAACACGCTTCGTGACTCGGCTACCTCAAAACTGACATTGGTGCCCACGAAAACCAACCTGTCACCACGTAGTGTCGTGATTCGCGGTCCATGGGCGTTGTTCCGTCTCCTTGATCAAGGTGCAGTGGTCTCGGCTAGCACTACCTCGGTTGACTATCAATTCAATGTTGATGGCGGTGGAATGATCTACCGTGTTAATGCTCAGGCTGCCACTAATCCATTCACGCAGCGCTTGTTCAAATCGTTCAAGCTCTCACGCAATCTCTACTAACTGATCATGGGGCGAGTATACTCGCCCCTGCTTTATCAGGAATGCTAAATGTCTTTTATACTCTCGATTGATAACCAGCCGTTTCGTGTTATCCAAGATGTTCAACCCTTGCGTGATGACGAGCGTTATCAAGCAATTAGAGACCAAATCAATAAACGACACTCGCCATTATCCGGGGGGACCGATTGGCAATTTGTAAAAGATAACTGTCAAGCACTCGCCAGTGAGCAGGGTATTGATTTACTGCTCAGTGGCTACTACACCGTCGCGGCGTTAAAAATTGGCGGCCTAGCAGGATTGGCAAACGGGTTGGAATTGATCCTTGCCTGTTTGAATAACGAAGACGCGGTCTCTGAAAAGCGTGCCCGCGCGCGTAAAGAGGCGCTGGAGTGGGTCAATGCGCGTGTGCAAGGCGAACTGAATCAAATCAAGCCGGACCAACAAGCATTACGCGAGTTATACCGTTGTGAAAAGCTCTGCGACACCCTATATCATGTGCTCGAACAGCAGCAACCCAAGTATGTGGTTGACTATGAGGGGATCGCGTATGTGTTGTTTGAACATATCGACCGAATAGAAACACGATTTCATAGTGCACTAAAACAGCAACAACGCGATGAAAACGTTAACCCAACCATTAGTATAAGGGTAAGCCGTATTCGTACTCTATTAGCCGGTGTCGTAGGGGCCTGTTTAACCGCGTTCATATGGCTGGGTTACCCATATATCCCTTACTTTCAAACTCCCTTTCAAGTTGATGCGCCGGCGCCGAGCTTAAATCATGCTGACGCCACGGCGGCTTTTGCAAAAACGCATCAGCCAAGCACATTAGCGCGCTGGGAATCACAATTCGTCCCGTTATACGTGCAATTGACAACTCAAGAATTGGAGCAGTCGATTGAATCGAGCAAAGTACTGGCCAAGGCGCATCTTAATGCACTGGCCACACTCTATGCCGACAATAAACAAACTCGTGAATTATTGACGCGTTATGACATGGAGCGCAAAGAGGCACTGGGAAATACCGCTAAATACATCGATAAGTTTCGCGCGGTTCGAACCAAGATGGCGAATATGGCTCTACTTGCAGAGCAAAACCGCTGGTGGGCGTTGCAAAAGCAAACTCGATCTTTGGAAGATTTCGCCATCAGCTTATCGCCTATTTATGGACGAGCCGATTATGTCGAAACACTTGTGGAACAGGGTGATATCGATAAAGCCAACGCCGAGCTAGCCGTACTTACCGAACGCTTAAACCACCTAAGTTGGAAAGTCGCCCAGCTTCAAGAAAAAATTAATGTCCATCAAGCTACCCGGTAGCCTTATGCTGAGCAACTTTTTGCTTGGCTTGGCAAGAAGTTGCTTGGCACGTGCAAAAAATTGGTCAGGAATATTCTAATATACTGATTTATAATGGTAAAAAACTTGGCATGCATTTCGCTTTATAGGGTGGCGAACAAGCAACATCACCGTCGTGGTGGTGCTCTCTCATTACATACAAAGGAGCGATTATGCCAACGCCATGTTATATCTCGATTGAAGGCGAAACCCAGGGTTTGATTACTGCCGGTGCCTGCACCGCGGATTCTATCGGTGATTCTTTTGTCGAAGGCCACGAAGACGAAATGCTGGTGCAGCAGTTTGACCAC
>NZ_MUFR01000160.1:0-364 GCF_001996185.1 Salinivibrio costicola subsp. alcaliphilus | reverse complement strand
TTGCTACCTTCGCCGTGGTTTTCGCAGTGGCGGCAAGCGTATTTTTTGCGCTCGTGGCGCAGTACTTTAACTTGCTTAGGGATAATGTCGAGCTGCTCGGACGATTCAACACCCACGGCGTGCAGCTGACCCTGGCAGCAGGGGCAGGTCTTTTCATCGTCAGCTAAATCGTACTCTATCACCTCACGGGGTAAGTCCGGGTTGATGGGCTTGCGGCCCCGTTTGCGGGTGTAGGTAACGGTTTCCATTTCCGGCTCGTCATCGGATGGTCCGATGTCGACCAGGGTTTCCGCTTCGTTGAACAAGCAGCCTTGAGCGGGGAACTTCTCACTTTGCGGCAGGTACTTTTTGGCCTGGGCTAGCC
>NZ_MUFR01000159.1:0-369 GCF_001996185.1 Salinivibrio costicola subsp. alcaliphilus | reverse complement strand
AAATAGGCTGTGAAGGTTGATACAAGCAAAGCTCGAACGGTTTTAGAGGAATATGAGCGCCTATGCGGCATAATTAGGGCCTACGACGAGTATTTGCCGTGGGATGTCCACCCTAACGTAACTAGAGGGCAGGAAATGCGAAAAAGCAGGGCCCGAAAAAAACTTAAACAGCTTGTTGACTCTGAAGAAGCCAAGGAGTATGGTTTGTTTAGCATTTAGTGCTGCTCTTGTTGTTATTATTAATTGAAATTTACCTTTAGCCGTTTCTTAAGCCCCTGTACATGGGGCTTTTTTTGTGGTAGTTTCCGGCAAAACGTACACTAACTTACATACAAGAGAACCACATGACTCAACTCATCACCCTAGACG
>NZ_MUFR01000158.1:0-369 GCF_001996185.1 Salinivibrio costicola subsp. alcaliphilus | reverse complement strand
TGCCCGAAAACCCCACATGGCTCTCATGGTCGCCAGATTGCTGCGGGCGCATCTGGGGTACTGATTGATGGTAAACCTGCCGCCCGTATTGGCGATGCGCTTAACTGCGGTGGCGTACTGGTGTCAGGCTCCGGGGATGTCATTATTGGCTAAATCGAATCAGGGGCGGCAACACCCCTGAAGCAAACGACTGGATAAATGAAGTAGGCAGCAGAAATGAAATGTGTGGGCGTGATACTTAGCCTCTTTTTACTCACTGGATGTTTTGGAGATAAACAAATGAGGCAAGCGAGAGAGCAGGTGTCGACCGTTGATATCGAGATTGATAATGAAGGCGAGAATCCGCCTGTGCTGTACACCGCCAATATC
>NZ_MUFR01000157.1:0-370 GCF_001996185.1 Salinivibrio costicola subsp. alcaliphilus | reverse complement strand
GAGATCGTAACCACCGCTAATGACATTGCCAACGTCAATACCGTCGCTATTGATATTGATAACGTTAACACCACTGCAGACAACATTGCACGGGTAAGCGCTATCGGCGACGATTTAATGCTAGGCAATATGTCACTAGTTAAGATAGTCGCTGACGATTTAATGGAACCAGAGTCCGAAATCGAAAACGTAGGCCTAAACATCGACAACGTAAACACCGTGAGTGTGAATATTGCTGATGTTAATACAGTAGCCACTAATCTTGGGTTTGTTACTACGGTAAGTGACAGCATCAGTGATGTGAATCGCGTAGCAGCTTCCATAGACAACGTAGACCGCGTTTATCTGTCTATTAACCTATTAGATCGTA
>NZ_MUFR01000156.1:0-377 GCF_001996185.1 Salinivibrio costicola subsp. alcaliphilus | reverse complement strand
TCACGACAGTAGCGGTTCTCCAGTATTAGAAGGGGCACTTTACTTTAATAGTGAAGATGACGAGTTAAAGATCCGCAAGAACGGTGCTTGGGTTACAGCTTACGCAGCTTTAAATACTATGCTGCTTAACGAGAATAACCTGTCAGATCTTTCTGATGTACCTACAGCGAGAGGTAACCTAGGTCTAGGTACAGCGGCTGTTACAGATGCGGATGAGTACGCTACTGCGGCTCAAGGGTCTCGCGCTGATATTGCTCACGGATGGGGTGACCACAACCAGGTAGGGTACTTAACAGAGGAAACTACCACGAACCTGTCTATTGCTGGTAACACGCTGACTTACGTAAACGAAGAAGGCCAAAGAACTAACATAGACT
>NZ_MUFR01000155.1:0-377 GCF_001996185.1 Salinivibrio costicola subsp. alcaliphilus | reverse complement strand
AGCCTTCTAGCTCAAGGGCAATTTACTAAACAGTGTCCGAGTTACTCCCGTGTACGGTTTCTCGTTCCAGAGCCTTATTCCTAAGGTGACCGGTCCGGAATACCTCGATAGCTAATCGATTTGGGTACTATCAAAAAAAAACATCTGCTCATCACAGTCTTTAAAGTGTACTTCCTCCCTTCGCAACACCGATTCGCTTTTGGCTGAACGGTGCTCCATCAGACGCTGTGCCGATGGTCAGCTCGGTTTTCTCCTCCACACCATTACTGGCTTTCTTTGGCCGAGCCTTACTCACTACTACGGATTCATCTGCCACCTCACACCAACGTTCACCTTGAGTTGCCTCTTGATGAACGCTTCCAGTGTTTCTCTGGATG
>NZ_MUFR01000154.1:0-382 GCF_001996185.1 Salinivibrio costicola subsp. alcaliphilus | reverse complement strand
TTCGGGAAATATTACGCAGCAGATAAGACGCTAGTTGTCGGAACAAGCTGGCAAGCAGTACCTGGAATTGAAGGCGGCTTGTTAGCTACAGGTACTTGGGCAGTGTCTGTTTATGTTAACAGTACCGGAGATAACCTGTACAATGAGACCTTCACAGGCATTATGTGTTGGTATGGTGGTGCAACTAACGATGAAGGCACCAACGAAATACTGCTCCAAAACAGCGGACACGCTAATAACGGCGCTAATATTTACTTACGTACGGCAAGAAGACCTACAAGTAATATGGCACTAGAGATAGCAGCTAGCGGAGCAATAAGCTCAACTACCTACACTTTTGAGTTTAGAAGATTGATATAAGGCGTACCATGTTTGACGTAAA
>NZ_MUFR01000153.1:0-389 GCF_001996185.1 Salinivibrio costicola subsp. alcaliphilus | reverse complement strand
GGCCGAGCCTTACTCACTACTACGGATTCATCTGCCACCTCACACCAACGTTCACCTTGAGTTGCCTCTTGATGAACGCTTCCAGTGTTTCTCTGGATGGGGTGCCAGGCTTCCCCAGTTACTGCACTGGCTCCCTGTCAGAGACGCCACCCTCAAGCACTTGATAGGTCTGACTGAGTATTGGGCTTCACGCTATTTTGCACGCTTACCCACCTATCAAGCCGAAACAGGTTCACTTGCGTTGTGTGCCTCTAACTTCCTATCGCTTCCTTCAGACCCTGCCGTTGGCCAGCAACGCCCTTGCGAGTCGGATTATCTTCCCCTCAGTCGGGGCGATTCAGGTTTCTTTCAACCTGACGGGTTTGCCAGCTTCGCTGGGCAAACAAAAA
>NZ_MUFR01000152.1:0-392 GCF_001996185.1 Salinivibrio costicola subsp. alcaliphilus | reverse complement strand
TAAGTGTGCCCCCGGCCTGGTTGGTAGTCGAACAGCACCACCGGCGTCGTGCTTTGCGCCGGGCTGGTGTAGGCCCAGAGATAGGATTGGCTCTGGGCTCGCTTGTCTGGCTCCTTCAGCACCTGAAGCGTCGTTTCGTCACCGTGGATAACCGACTCTCCGAGCAAGCTTTCCTGCATAGCGAGGTACAGCGGCGACAGCCGCTCAGCCGTTTTAATCATCCAGCTTGCCAGAGTAGTACGCTGGAGCTCGACGCCGACCCTGGCCAGCTCTTTTTCGATGCGGTATAACGGTAGGCCGTCGGCATACTTGCTCACCGCAACGGTGGCCAGGGTCCCAGCAGTGGCGATACTGCCGGGCAGCGGCTGGCGGGGCATGGCAGCGGTGATAAT
>NZ_MUFR01000151.1:0-400 GCF_001996185.1 Salinivibrio costicola subsp. alcaliphilus | reverse complement strand
CATCAAAGGCATAGGCTGGCTTAGCATCTGGGATAAACTCAATGCTGCCTTGAGTGTTGATTTTGGTTGAGGCCATGACAAAAAACTCAGCGCCAAAATATGCCCCAACATTGCCTTCTTTGACTTTTTTTTCCAGCTTCTTGGCTTCTTCTTGGAGCTTTTTCACCAGGTTTTTGATTTTAAAGTAAGCGGCGGCCGCGAGTATCACATCCAAGGTGATCGAAAAGTCCAACAAGGGGTCGAGGGCCAGCGTGGTTTTACCCGATGTGGTTATCGCGCCCTTACCAGTCAACGCGGTGGCTTGACTGCCCGTTAACTTGATCACCGGAGGCTTAAATTCCCAAGTGACCAGCTTGATTTTTTCTGCCCCCGCGTCTTTATACATGCCTGACTTGATCAT
>NZ_MUFR01000016.1:0-74984 GCF_001996185.1 Salinivibrio costicola subsp. alcaliphilus | reverse complement strand
GCCAGGCTCTCATTGCTTATCTTGTTGATAGCTCGATGCTTTTGATATCTGCGATGCTCATGTATTGGCATACACTGCGCGTCTCGATTCAAAATCCTCTTCGCATCAAACAAGATAATCTAATTAGAGCTTAATATTGGGCTTTAGTTAGCAAACATTTAAGCATCAAAGCAATTAAGTGTAAGACTTTGATGGCAAAACACCGAGTAAAACGTTGATAACGATTTTGCTGATATAGCTCAGTTGGTAGAGCGCACCCTTGGTAAGGGTGAGGTCGGCAGTTCAAATCTGCCTATCAGCACCAGAATTTTCTTGGCGGCCATAGCGTAACGGCACCACCTGAACCCATGCCGAACTCAGAAGTGAAACGTTGCTGCGCCGATGGTAGTGTGGGGTCTCCCCATGTGAGAGTAGGTCACTGCCAAGAGCTTATTTTAAGCCCTCCGCATTCGCGGAGGGTTTTTTCGTTTATAGTGTTTTTTAAAATACTTCATTCCTTTCTTATATCCCCCGACTGCCCCATTTTTATCTCACCTTTTTGTTTGGTGTTGTTACCCTTTCACTATTCTTACTTATTCGGGCATCTCTGGGCGTTGATTATTGCTTGAGCTTCATGGGTCTCTGGGGTATGTTATTAGATATCTGGACGTCTAAACATCTTAAATCTTCAGGAGGCAGTGATGCCGATAAAAATCCCGGATCAGCTCCCCGCCACCAATATTTTGCGTCGAGAAAACATTTTCGTTATGTCGCAGACGCGTGCGGTGAGCCAAAACATTCGCCCATTGAAGGTGTTGTTACTCAACTTAATGCCCAAAAAAATTGAGACCGAGACGCAATTTATGCGCTTGCTCTCTAATAGCCCTTTACAGGTTGATGTCGAGCTTTTACGTATTGATAACCGACCCAGTAAAAACACGCCAACGGAACACTTAGACACCTTCTATCGCCAGTTTGAAGCCGTGCGTGAACGCAACTTTGATGGTCTTATCGTCACCGGGGCACCATTGGGCTTGGTGCAGTTTGAAGATGTGATTTACTGGGAGCATTTGCAAGATGTGATGAATTGGGCGCATCAGCATGTTACGTCTACCCTTTACGTTTGCTGGGCGGCTCAAGCGGGTTTAAAGCTTCTTTACGATTTACCCAAAAAAACGCGCAAAGAGAAGTTATCTGGCGTCTATCAGCACCAGGTAAATGAAGCACTGGCTACGCATCCTTTATTGCGGGGGTTTGATGATAGCTTTCTCGCCCCTCACTCGCGGTACGCTGACTTTTCACCAAGCTTTCTTGACGAACACACGGATCTCGATATTCTCGCCACCTCAGCACAAGCGGGCACTTACTTGGCGGCGACCAAGGATAAACGTAATGTGTTTGTCACAGGTCATCCCGAATATGACTCACATACGCTGCATCATGAATACCATCGCGATCTTGAAGAAGGGATGGAGCCTGTCGTCCCGATTAACTATTATCCTGATGATGATCCGTCTCAACCCCCCTATGTGAGTTGGCGGAGTCATGGGCACTTACTCTTTGCCAATTGGTTGAACTATTGTGTCTATCAGCTGACGCCGTTTAATCTGGCTGAATTTTCACAATCTAACTTTACGCTCGACGAATAGAAAAAAGGCGCCTAATTGGCGCCTTGTTGAGAAAGAGTGTTTATACACGGGGATTATCGATTTTCTCTTGAGCGGCATTGGCTTTATCAACCATTCCTGTCATGGTCGATCCTTGTACGAGAATAGAGAAAACCACCACCGCATAAGTCATGATTAAAATCAGTTCACGGACGTCGATATTCTTCTCAGGGACGACCATGACACCAGCCGGCACTGCCATGGCCATGGCAAGGGCTAAGCCACCTCTTAGGCCTCCCCAACTCAAAATACGAACGGCCCAAGGGTTGTATTGACGAAATCGATTGAAGCCGAAATAGCAGGCTTTCACACTGAGATAACGGGCGAACAGTACAACGGGTACAACTGCGGCCATAATGATCCAGTCTTCCTTATGGAAGCTAATCTGTAATAGGCTGACCCCGATCAACAAGAACAGTAAACTATTCAAAAACTCATCGACCAATTCCCAAAAATGGTCCAGATGATCCTCACTCTCTTTGGAGAAGCCAATAAAGCGAGTCCAGTTACCGATCATAATGCCAGATACTACCATCGCCAGTGGCCCGGAAACATGCAACATATCGGCGAGCACATACCCCGCGCTAGGAATAGCCAATGTCAGTAGCAGTTCCATGGAATGGTCATTGGTCGCGCAGATCAAACGGTGAAACAGGTAACCCAATATCAGACCGTATAAAATCCCACCGATAGCTTCTTGTAAGAACAATGCGATCGTACCACCGAGTGTCGGCTCGCTGTCGCCAAACGCCAAGGTAAAAAGCGTCACGAAAATAACAATCCCGACCCCGTCGTTAAACAGTGACTCTCCCTCGATTTGGGTGGTGATCCGCCTAGGTGCCTGTAGCCGCTTAACAATGGCCAACACCGCGATAGGATCGGTTGGAGAAATCAGCGCCCCAAACAATAAACAATAGATAAAATCAAAAGGAATGCCGATCAGTTGGAAGACGCCCCAAATACCGGCACCAACCAGCGAGACAGAGACCAACAGGCCGCCGAGAACGAGGGTGGTGATTTCCCATTTTTGATCAGAGAAATGGGGAAGCTTGACACCAATACCGCCCGCAAATAAAAGGAAACCGAGTACGCCTTTGAGTAAAAAGGCATCAAAGTGGATATCGGTCAATATTTGCTCCGCCATCGCCTTTAACGGAATGGCTTGGTATTGACCGGCGATCACGATCAAAAGAGAAAGGAGTAGAGAGCTTGCAGTGATCGCGATAGTCGTTTGTACTCGGCTGATTTTACTATTAATAAAGGCGATAAAGATGGCAGCAGCAGCCATGAAACTGAGGATTGCGTAGGTAGACATGCAGCTTCCTAGTACGACGAGGAATGAAAGAGTTACAAAATATTAATAGAAATTGCACTCAAAACGAACAGCTGAATTGAAATAGATCAAAATTAATCGATATTTATAGACGTCTAGATTTCCAAAATGGCTGTGGTAGGATAAAACTATCGCAATCAGGATGGTGATATCACGGGGTAAGAATGGATCGATTAACACAGCGTCTCTCTAAGTGTATTTTGGTGATCGATGGTGGTATGGGCACCATGATCCAAGGCTTAGGACTCGGCGAAGCCGATTACCGCGGCGCACGCTTTAAAGACTGGCATTGTGATGTGAAAGGTAACAATGACCTTTTGGTACTGACGCAGCCTGAAAAAATAGCAGCGTTACACAGCGACTATCTGGCCGCGGGCGCGGACATCATAGAAACCAATACGTTCAACGCGACCCAGATAGCCATGGCCGATTACGACATGCAGGCCATCAGTGCGGAGATAAATTTAGCTGCTGCGCGTCTTGCTCGCGACGTGGCTGACCACTGGACGGCGAAAACCCCAGAAAAACCACGCTTTGTTGCTGGGGTTCTCGGACCCACGAATCGCACTTGCTCTATCTCTCCAGATGTGAACGATCCTGGCTTTCGTAATGTCACCTTTGATCAATTGGTTGAGGGGTATGCGGAGTCCACTGAGGCGTTGATGGATGGTGGTGTTGATCTCATCATGTTGGAAACCATCTTTGATACCTTGAACGCGAAAGCCTGTGCCTTTGCTGTTGAAAAAGTCTTTGATGCCCGAGGTGTGCGCTTACCCATTATGATCTCTGGCACCATCACCGATGCGTCTGGTCGTACGCTCTCTGGGCAAACCACCGCGGCGTTTTATCACTCTTTACGCCACGTCGAACCGCTTTCTTTTGGTTTGAACTGTGCGCTGGGGCCAACCGAATTGCGTCAGTACGTCAAAGAGCTCAGTGAGATCTGCGAAGGATTTGTTTCGGTCCATCCCAATGCCGGTTTACCTAATGCGTTTGGCGAATACGATCTCTCGCCTGAAGACATGGCAAAACATATCGACGAATGGGCCGCTTCTGGCTTTATTAACTTGGTGGGTGGGTGCTGTGGTACCACGCCCGAGCATATTCAAGCGATCAGCGAAGTGGTGGCGAAACATACCCCTCGTGCGCGCCCCTCTCAGTCTGTGGCATGTCGACTATCAGGGCTAGAACCGCTGACTATTAATGCTGAAAGCCTGTTCGTGAACGTGGGGGAGCGCACCAATGTCACTGGGTCGGCGCGTTTTAAGCGTTTAATCGTCGAAGAACAATACGACGAAGCGCTTGAGGTGGCGTTACAGCAAGTGGAAAACGGGGCGCAAATCATCGATATCAATATGGATGAGGGCATGCTGGATGCACAGCAAGCCATGGTACGTTTTCTCAATCTGTGTGCGGCTGAGCCCGATATTGCTCGGGTACCGGTGATGATTGACTCCTCAAAGTGGGAGATCATTGAAGCCGGACTGAAGTGTATCCAAGGTAAAGGGATTGTGAACTCCATTTCTCTTAAAGAGGGGGAAGCCGCGTTTATTCAACAAGCCCACTTAGTCCGTCGATACGGTGCCGCTGTGATTGTGATGGCGTTTGATGAGCAAGGCCAGGCTGATACTCGTGAACGTAAAGTCGAGATTTGCGAGCGCGCGTATCACCTGCTGGTTGATCAAGTCGGCTTCCCGCCGGAAGACATTATCTTTGATCCTAATATCTTCGCGGTGGCCACTGGCATTGATGAGCATAATAACTACGCGGTCGACTTCATCAACGCGGTCGCAGATATCAAACAAACCCTGCCGCATGCCATGATTTCAGGTGGCGTGTCTAACGTGTCTTTTTCGTTTCGCGGAAACAACCCAGTGCGTGAGGCGATCCATGCGGTGTTTCTCTACCATTGCATAAAAAACGGTATGGACATGGGCATCGTCAATGCCGGCCAGTTAGCCATTTATGATGATTTGCCTGAATCGCTGCGTCTGGCGGTGGAAGATGTGGTGCTTAACAAAGACGATGGTGCCACGGAACGTTTACTGGCGTTGGCGGATAGCTACCGCGACCGCGGTGAAAACGAAGTGGCAGAAACCGCGGAGTGGCGCAGTTGGCCAGTGGATAAACGGCTTGAACATGCACTGGTTAAAGGCATTACCGAATTTATTGTTGAAGATACTGAGCTAGCTCGAGCGGCGGCGAGTAAACCGTTGGAAGTGATAGAAGGCCCACTAATGGCGGGCATGAATGTGGTGGGAGACTTATTTGGCGAAGGTAAGATGTTCCTGCCGCAAGTGGTGAAGTCGGCGCGGGTGATGAAACAAGCCGTGGCCTATCTTGAACCTTACATCAACGCTGAAAAGCAACAAGGGCAGACCAATGGCAAGATCTTACTTGCCACCGTAAAAGGCGACGTGCATGACATTGGCAAAAACATTGTCGGCGTGGTGCTGCAATGCAATAACTTCGAGATTATTGATCTCGGCGTGATGGTGCCGACCGATAAAATCCTGTCAGTGGCGCGCGAGGAGCAAGTCGACATTATTGGTTTGTCAGGCCTTATCACGCCGTCGTTGGATGAAATGGTGAATGTCGCCAAAGAAATGGAACGGCAAGGGTTTGATATTCCGCTGTTGATTGGTGGTGCGACGACGTCCAAAGCGCATACCGCGGTGAAAATAGAGCAGCACTACCAGGCTCCTGTGGTGTATGTGTCGAATGCGTCACGTGCCGTTGGCGTTTGTGCATCGCTATTATCGCCGGCTCAATATCCGGACTTTGTGGCGCGCTTACAAAAAGAGTATCTGTCAGTACGAGAACAGCACCAACGCAAGACACCCCGCACTCCGCCTGTCACCCTGGACGCGGCAAGGGCAAACAAATGGCAAACCGATTGGGCCCATTATACGCCGCCCCAGCCGGCGAGGCCGGGCGTCCATGTTTACGATGATGTCTCGATAGCGACATTACGTCAGTATATCGATTGGACCCCTTTCTTTATGACCTGGTCCCTGAGCGGCAAATTCCCGGCGATTTTAGACCATGAGCTGGTGGGTGAAGAAGCACGCCGTTTGTATGAAGACGCTAATGGTTGGCTCGACCGGTTTGAGCACGAAGGCTTGATCGCCGCAAAAGGAGTGTGTGGCGTCTTTCCTGCCAATAGCTTTGAGGATGATATCGAGGTGTATATCGACGCATCACGGCAAACGGTGGGCACGGTACTGAACCATTTACGTCAGCAAACCAAAAAGCCACGTGGCGCCAATTATTGCTTGTCGGACTTTATCGCGCCGAAGAGCAGTGGTCAGCCTGATTGGATTGGTGCGTTTGCGGTGACAGGCGGCATTGGCGAGTATGCCTTGGCGGAAAGTTATAAAGTTGCAGGGGATGATTACAACGCGATCATGATCCAAGCGGTCGCCGATCGATTAGCAGAAGCCTTTGCAGAATACCTGCACCAGCAAATTCGGATCTCATTGTGGGGCTATGCGCCCAATGAGACGCTCGATAACGATGCCTTGATCCGGGAGCAATACCAAGGGATCCGGCCGGCTCCGGGTTATGCTGCCTGCCCTGAGCACAGCGAGAAAGGAAAAATTTGGCAGTTGCTCTCGGTAGAAGCGCATACGGGCATGACACTCACCGAAAGCTATGCCATGTGGCCAGGCGCATCTGTGTCGGGGTGGTACTTCTCACATCCTGAATCACGCTACTTTGCGGTGGCTAAGATTCAAGATGATCAACGTGACAGTTATGCGGCGCGCAAAGGGTGGAGCAGCAAAGACGCGGAAAAATGGCTCGGGCCAAACTTAAACGCCTAATGAAAAAAGACCAGCACATCACATGTGCTGGCCTTTTTTTACTCAAATAAGTCAGCGTGTAACCGCTGTACGACATGGGTCGCGTCGTGATCGTCGACCACCATACAGACATTGTGATTGCTGGCACCATAGCAAATCATGCGCAGCTTATATTGAGCAAGCGCACTAAATACCGGCGCTGTCGCGCCCGGTGTGTGATTCATCTCGTTACCGATCAGCGCAACAACCGCTAGATTCGCACAGATCTCTACCTGACATAACTGCGTGAGCTCGGCGATGGCAGCCTCCGGCAGCTGCGGTGCGTCACCCTGGGTATGAGTTTGATCCAGCGTCAGAGAGACACTGACCTCCGAGGTCGTGATTAAGTCGACTGAGATTTCAAAGCGCGCCAAGATCTCAAACACCTTGGCCAAAAAACCACAAGCATGAAACATGTTTAAGCTGGTCAGTGTCACCATGGTCTGGTTGCGCCTGAGAGCCACGGCACGAAACAGCGGCGCTGAGTGCGCTTGCTCACGGATCCAGGTACCGCCTTGTTCGGGGGCTCTCGCCGCGCCGACAAATACCGGGATATGCTGGCGTACCGCGGGCACTAACGTCGATGGATGGAGGATCTTGGCACCAAAGGTAGCCATTTCCGAAGCTTCGCTAAAGCTAATTTCACTAATCGGACGAGCACGATCAGTCACCCGTGGATCGGTGGTATAAATCCCGGGGACATCGGTCCAGATGGCCAAACTTTCTGCTCCGATCGCCTCGGCGAATAACGCGGCACTGTAGTCACTGCCGCCACGGCCTAAGGTGGTGGTATGCCCGTTCGCATCAGCACCGATAAACCCTTGCGTGACTACTAAATGCGTCGCTAAGCGGGGGAGTAATTGGTTCTGGCACTGAATCTTGGTTTGTTGTCGATCCGGTTGGGCACAGCCGAAGTGACTATCGGTGCGTAATAACGCTCGCGCATCGGCCCTCACCGTGGCCATGCCTCGGCTATTGAGCAAGTGAGTAAAAATATAGGTTGAGATGAGCTCACCACAAGCGACCAACGCATCCGTTAACGCTGTACTGGGAGCAGATGCTGCGGTATTTGCATAGTCGGCAATCGTTTGGTGCCAGTCATCGACTGCTGTTTGCGTGTCCTGGCAAGCGGGAAGCGCGTTTAATATCGCTTGATGGATAGCGGTGATGGCAACCAGTTTGTCTTGACGGACTTGTGGGTCGTTGATCCCTTGTGCCAGTGCAACCAAGTGATTGGTGACGCCTGCGCACGCACTGATCACCACAAAGCGGGTATGTGGGTTTTGCTCGATCACATCGGCGCTTTGCTGCATGGCATCGATAGTGCCAACGCTCGTCCCGCCAAACTTAGCGACCGAAATCGGTGGTAATGGGTTCACGTCCTTTTCCCCTTTCATCATACAAATGGGTCTTAATTCATTATGGGGAACATCAGAAGTCACATCGTGACCGCGGTAGAGACCGCAAAAAAGAAGGAAGAGCAAACGGCAGGCATGGACTGCCAGAAGCGCTCCACCTGTCTTCCTGTAGGGATGACAAGTGACAGCCTGAAGGATTCAGCCTCCTAGGCCGGCAGCGTTTCGCCCCCAAGCTTACGCCACCTCGGCATTGTCTCCCCTGATTATCATACCTTGGAGTGGGGCTCCGCATGATAACTGCCTGAGAAATGCACCTCTTCTGCATGTTCAGTCCCGGGTTGGTTATCCCGTGAACAGCATTTACATTACGGGCGAGATGACAGGGTGTCAACTGCCTTTTGGTCACGATCAATGCCTTGGCAAAATTGTCCAGCGATCACACAGTTCACGTGCCAGGCAATAGGGATATGGCGAAAAAATATGCTATAACGGTCATCTGTGTGTACCAACAACAAGGAAAGGTTATGGCACGTTCAATTTCCGAGATTCAATCTTTTCAGCCCGTGGCTCGCACGTTAATGGGCCCGGGCCCCTCTGATATTTATCCTGCAGTGCTACAGGCACTCAGCCGTCCGACTGTCGGACATCTTGACCCTTTGTTTATCGCGATGATGGATGAAGTCAAACAACTGCTTCAATATGCGTTTCAAACCGACAACCCTTTTACCCTGGCGATTTCGGCACCAGGCAGTGCCGGGATGGAAGCTTGCTTTGTCAACTTAGTTGAACCGGGTGAAAAAGTGATTGTCTGTCGCAATGGTGTGTTTGGCGATCGTATGCGGGAAAATGTCGAGCGTTGCGGCGCGACAGCAGTGATGGTCGACGATGCCTGGGGTGCGCCTGTTAGTCCAGAAAAAGTTGAGGCTGCGTTAAAAGCCCATCCGGATGCCAGCACGCTTGCGTTTGTCCATGCTGAAACCTCAACCGGCGCTTGTTCGGATGCGCAAACACTGGCGAGATTGGCGCGGGAGCACGGTTGCTTAACCATTGTCGACGCCGTGACTTCACTCGGTGGCGTGCCATTGAAAGTCGATGAGTGGCAGCTCGATGCCGTGTATTCCGGTAGCCAAAAATGTTTGTCATGTGTCCCTGGCTTATCGCCTGTCACCTTCTCACCGCGTGCTGTGGCTAAAATGCAATCGCGAACCCACAAGGTACAAAGTTGGTTTCTCGATCAAAGCCTGGTGCTTGGTTATTGGAGCGGAGAAGGGAAACGCAGCTATCACCATACCGCGCCGGTCAATAGTTTGTATGCCTTGCATGAGTCTTTATTGCGGCTCTATCAAGAAGGGCTTGAGCATGCATGGCAACGTCATCAAGACATGCATCAACACCTCAAAGCAGGGCTGGATGAGCTCGGTATCACTTTTGTGGTTGATCAGCCTTACCGTTTGCCGCAGCTTAACGCGGTCACTATTCCGGATGGCGTGGACGATGCGGCAGTACGTCAGCACCTGCTCACGACCTATAATCTCGAAATTGGTGCCGGCTTGGGCGATCTCGCCGGTAAAGCGTGGCGCATTGGCTTAATGGGCTACGGGGCACGGCATGAGAATGTGGCGCTGTGTCTGAAAGCGTTAGAAAACGCGTTACGTTAAGGCGTTAAGGTATCGGGCAAGGTATGGCGAGTGGTCCATACTTTGCTTGCTTGCGGGTATAAATAGCGCGCTTCTTGTTGAATATCGCGTGCGCGTTGATGATCACCAATTTGTAACGCAACCTGATACGCATGCTGATAGCCCGAAAAGCGTGGGCGTTGCGCGACTTGACGCAGTAAATCATCCAAATGCTGGTGGCGTGCTACGTCAGATAAGTGCGCCAAATTCGCTTGAAAGTGACGGTCTTGTTGCGCGCGGTGCAGTTTTTGCTGCCACCATGGGTGTTGCTGATACAAGGTAAAACGCTGCGAACTTAATAAGGAATCACGCAGATAGCGATTGGCGAGGTAAACGGATGACAAGCTCAGTAAGGTGACGAGCACCAGCGCCATGATCACACTACGGCTCGCGACACGCTGACTATAACGGTGTGAAAACACGGGATAACGACAATATCGACCGGTTAAGTTGTCTAACCAATATAACCAAATCAATAACAATACCCCGTTAAACCACTGTGTGCCACTGGCTGGATAAATCATCAGGCCGGTCAGTGGTGGCAATACTAAGGCGATCAATATTCTACGTGTTCCTGACGGTGCACGTAGAATACGAAGTGTTAGCGCGGCCAACACCACAAGATAGCCGCAGGCGATAACGAGCCCCCCTTCAAGGAGCCACAGGATTAAAGCACTGGGTAACGTCACCGGGCCGGAATGATTCGGTTGTGAGGCAGACAGTAATAGCAACGTTGACTGACCATTGCCCATGCCCACTCCAAAAAATGGCGTCATTTGCCATTGCTGCCACGCCAGCATCAGTGCGCGCTGATCGTCGGCGGTGAGCCAGTGCCAGTTGTCTTGACCACTGAGACCAAATACCGCCAAAAATGCCCCTGCCGAGATAGCGATCATCCACATACGATGCTGGCGTCGCGAGGCAAACCGGGCTAAATACACTTGTTGTAAGCCAATCGCACACAGGGCGAATAGCAACAGTAAGGGTTGCTCTTGCATCGCCAATATCGGAATCAACACAAGAGGTGTTAACGCGAGTAAGCCTTGGCTAACCGGGTGACGATATCGACCACTGGGCTCTCTGGCCAAAATGTAGGCGGCGAGCGTGACTCCGGTTAACAATAAGGTGTGAGTCACGGCTGGAGGGAGGTGAGGGACCCATTGATCAAACATAAAGGGTGCCATGCCCGGCGGAGGCTGGTTCCCTAATACCGACAATACCGCTAACCAGGAGGCCAACAATAAGACGGCCAGTAGTTTTTGTCGTTGGGCGTGATTAAAAATAAACTGCTGTAGGGCTGAGAAAAAACCAAAGCTTAGCGCTAAAACGATGAGCGCATAGCCACTATTGTGGCCCAGTGCCTGCGGATAAAAATAGGGCATCATCGCCAAGCCGGTCGCAAGTGCCAATGTGCCGGTCAGCCGAGTGGCTCGCCATGTGTGTTGACGGATAACCTCCAAACTGGCGAACCCAAGCGCAAATGCCAAGGTGAGTAATGATAGCGCCGCCGCCGGGTGACGTATGCCTACCAGCGGCAGAGCAACCGAGTAAAGAGGCAGACAAATCAGCCACAATACCGTTAAGGTCACCAAAAAGGGCACCGTCAACGGCTTGCGTATGACACGACTAGGCGGCAGCACTAACGTCATTATCGCTCCAACATTGGCTTGAGGAAGTGGGCCGTGTGGCTGCCGACCACATCGATAATCGATTCCGGTGTGCCTTGGGCGATAATTTCACCCCCGCCATTGCCGCCCTCAGGCCCCAGATCGATGATCCAGTCGGCCGTCTTGATCACATCTAAATTATGTTCAATAACCACAATAGTATTCCCTTGCTCACGTAGGCGGTGGAGAACATTGAGCAGTTGTTGAATATCATGAAAGTGTAACCCTGTGGTTGGCTCATCAAGAATATATAAGGTCTTACCGGTATCGCGTTTGGACAGCTCTCGCGCTAACTTCACCCGTTGCGCTTCACCGCCAGACAAGGTCGTCGCCGCTTGGCCTAGGCGCACATAGCTCAAGCCAACATCCATCAAGGTTTGCAGCTTACGCTTAATGGCTGGCACTGCATCAAAGAATTCACGCGCGTCTTCCACTGTCATTGCCAGGACTTCATCGATGGTTTTGCCTTTATAGCGTACTTCAAGTGTCTCGCGGTTGTAGCGTTTGCCCTTACACACATCACAAGGGACATACACATCCGGCAAAAAGTGCATTTCTACTTTGATGACCCCATCGCCTTGACAGGCCTCACAGCGGCCACCGCGTACGTTAAAACTAAAGCGACCCACCTTGTAGCCTCGTGCCCGTGCTTCTTGTGTGCCGGCAAACAGTTCACGAATCGGGGTAAAGATCCCAGTGTAAGTGGCGGGGTTTGAACGCGGCGTACGGCCAATGGGGCTTTGATCGATGTCGATAACCTTATCAAAGTGTCCTAGGCCATCAATCTCGGCATACGGCGCAGGATCCGCGGTCGTGGCACCGTTTAATTGCTGGTGGGCGACTTTAAAGAAGGTATCGTTGATGAGGGTTGATTTTCCAGATCCCGACACGCCCGTAACACAAGTGAGTAAGCCGACAGGTAAGTGCAGGTCCACATTTTTGAGGTTATTTCCGGTTGCACCTTTGAGCGTCAACATCTTGTTGGGATCGCGCGGTATCCGTTGTGCTGGCACCGCAATCGCTTGTTTGCCAGAAAGATACTGCCCGGTAAGTGAATGCTCACTGGCAAGAATATCGTCAAGGCTGCCTTCTGCCACGATCTCGCCGCCGTGCGCGCCCGCCCCTGGGCCTATATCGATAATGTAATCCGCGGCACGAATAGCGTCTTCATCATGTTCAACCACCATCACGGTATTGCCCAGATCGCGCAAGTGCTCCAAGGTATCCAGTAAGCGCGCGTTATCTCGTTGATGCAAGCCAATCGATGGTTCATCCAATACGTACATCACACCGACAAGGCCAGCACCAATTTGACTGGCGAGTCGAATGCGTTGGGCTTCTCCCCCGGATAAGGTATCGGCGCTACGTGACAAGTTAAGGTAATTGAGCCCGACATTGACCAAAAAGCGTAACCTGTCATGGATTTCTTTCATCACCTTTTCGGCGATTTTTGCACGTTGGCCGCTAAGCGACAGTTGTTCAAAGAAATCGAGCGCCTGCTGAATGCTGAGCTCACAAATTTCTGGCAGGTTACGGTTATCGATAAAAACATGTCGAGCTTCTTGACGTAAACGCGATCCACCGCAGCTGGCGCAGGGCTTAGTGGCAATATATTTGGCGAGTTCGTCGCGCACCGCATTAGACTCGGTATCGCGATAACGTCGCTCCATATTATTGAGGATCCCCTCAAACGGATGCTTACGTACGCGAATATCGCCACGATCGTTGACGTATTTAAACCCGATCTCTTTCGGCCCAGACCCATATAAAAGTATATCTTGCATGGTGCCGGAGAGATCTTGCCAGGGCGTTTCCAGATCAAAACCGTAATGCTCAGACAGTGAACGCAGCATTTGGAAGTAATAAAAGTTACGACGATCCCAGCCTCGGATCGCACCACCTGCGAGACTGACCGCAGGGTTTTGAATCACGCGTTTGCGATCAAAGTACTGCTGAACGCCTAACCCGTCACAGGTGCCACACGCACCGGCGGGATTATTAAATGAGAACAAGCGAGGCTCTAGCTCTTGCATGCTGTAACCACAATGGGGGCAGGCAAAGTTAGCAGAAAAAATGATTTCTTCACCGTCGCCGTCCATCCAGCTGATGACCGCACTGCCACCCGTGAGTTCGAGCGCGGTTTCAAAGGATTCAGCTAAACGTTGTTGTTGATCGTCGCGTACTTTAAATCGGTCAACCACCACTTCGATGGTGTGTTTTTTTTGCAGCTCCAGCGTGGGTGGATCGGACAGATCACACACCTCGCCGTTGATCCGCGCACGAATAAACCCTTGAGCAGCGAGGTTTTCAAGTGTTTTTACATGCTCACCTTTTCGGTTTTTGATAATCGGTGCCAGCAGCATTAATTTACTGCCTTCAGGCAGGGCCAACACTTTATCTACCATTTGGCTAATGGTTTGTGCCGCTAGGGTGACATCATGGGTGGGGCAGCGTGGCTCTCCCACTCGGGCGTACAGCAAACGCAGATAGTCATAGACTTCAGTGATGGTGCCAACGGTGGAGCGGGGATTATGTGATGTCGACTTTTGCTCAATCGAGATGGCGGGTGACAGCCCTTCGATATGGTCAACATCGGGTTTTTCCATCAAGGATAAAAATTGACGCGCATACGATGATAAAGACTCAACATAGCGACGTTGACCTTCGGCATACAAGGTATCGAAAGCGAGTGATGACTTCCCTGAGCCAGACAGGCCGGTGATGACAATTAGCTTATCACGGGGGATGGTCACGTTAATATTTTTGAGGTTGTGCGTACGCGCGCCTCTGACGTCGATATTGTCCATTATTATCCTACTACTCAATCAGCTCACTGGTTGGTCGTTGAGTATCGCACAGACACGACCATGACCAAACAAAAAGGCTGTATATTTACACAGCCTTTGCTCGTATCGAAAAAACCACTCGCGCCAGTGCACCTGAGGCGACTACGGATTTTTGACGGTTGCCTCATCTTTGTTACTGCTACCGAGGTAGTGATGCTGATAGCAGTGATTTGTGGCCTCAATAAAGCCCTCAATACTGCCACAATCAAAGCGCTCGCCTTTAAATTTATAGGCAAGCACACAGCCTGACTGCGCTTGTTTTAGCAAGGCATCGGTGATCTGCACCTCACCATTTTTACCTGGTGGGGTGTTTTCTAACAGATCAA
Organism: Salinivibrio costicola subsp. alcaliphilus; assembly: GCF_001996185.1. Classification (NCBI taxonomy): domain Bacteria; kingdom Pseudomonadati; phylum Pseudomonadota; class Gammaproteobacteria; order Vibrionales; family Vibrionaceae; genus Salinivibrio; species Salinivibrio costicola. The sequence goes on along the minus strand of NZ_MUFR01000016.1, from coordinate 60,290 downwards.
AGATATCGGGCGTGAGAATATAACGGCCAATAATCGCAAGATTGCTCGGTGCATTACCGGGATCGGGTTTTTCTACCATATTGTCTACGCGGAAAAGGTCATCTTTGATCTCTTGGCCCGCAATCACCCCATATTTATGGGTTTCATCTTCTGGCACTTCTTCGACGGCGACAATGGAGCAGCGGAACTGATTGTAGAGCGCGACCATCTGGTTAAGCACGCCGTTGCCTGGATGAATGCAAAGATCATCAGCAAGGACGACCGCAAAGGCCTCATCGCCGACCAGATCGCGTCCCGTGAGGATCGCGTGTCCTAACCCGCGCATTTCATGTTGGCGAATGTAAGTGAAGGAGGCTTTTTCTATCGTATTACGAATATCGTCCAGCAGTGCTTCTTTATTGGTGCCACTGATTTGATGTTCGAGCTCATAGTTTTTATCAAAATGGTCCATAATGGCATGTTTGCCACGCCCCGTGACGATACACATACCATTGATGCCCGCTTCCAACGCTTCATCTACGCCATATTCAATCAGGGGTTTATTGACCACCGGCATCATTTCTTTCGGCATCGATTTGGTCGCCGGTAAAAAGCGGGTGCCATAGCCAGCCGCTGGGAACAGACATTTTTTAATCATCGTGGATCCTTTGTTTTATCGAGTCGCCATCAGCACGTTAGGCTGTATGTACGCCACTTACCGGCTTGCGAATAAGTGGCCACTCAGCATATATCTTATGAGGCAAAACGTTTTTTATAGAGCAACAGTTTGTTATAAAGCAATAGTTTGTTATCGAGCAATAGTTTGCTGGGTTACAGGCAGCGACGCAAGTCGTAAGCATACTCAGGGCGTGATAGCGTGACGGCTTCGGTATTGCTGATTCCGCTATGGCGAAAAATGTGCCATAAACGCGGCGGTAAATGCCGATAAGGCGGTGGCAGGCAAGGCATTGATGCCCGCCGCGGCAGCCCGACCGCCACCGGTAGCAAATTGCTCTGCTAACTGTACCGCGCCAGAGGGACGATTTAACGGCGCGCGGATACTGACCATCCAATCACCGCTCGGCATCGGCGTCAGTACAGCATGCGCACTGTCGGGCGCCTGATTTGCCAGCTGATTGCCTAACATACCACTGATGCGACGCGCCCAAGCAGCATCCGGTAACAGATAAATTTTACCCCCATCTCCAGTGGTTTCAGGCGCTAGCGCTTTCGCTTTATCACGGTCGCTTTGGTAGGCCTCTGCCAAGGTCGTTACAATGTCCGGATAAGCGCGCATAAAGGCATCGGGGGTATCAAAGCCACACAGATGCCGATATAAGATGGCAGGAGGCATGATGAGATCATCCAGGCTGGCGCCATAGCTATTGTAATTAAGATAGTGGCCAAGCTGTTCAAGCCGATCACGTTGGCTGGCTGCTATTTGTGACTGGTGGGCGAGGGCGTTAGCGGTACGATGGAGATTATCGCCATAGGCACCAACCAGCGCCCATTCTCGATATTGACCGTGCAAAAGTTTATCAATAATTAAGGCGGTGCAGGTGTTCGCGCTGGTATGAATGTGGGCGTGAAGCAAAGGCGATTGAGGCACGGCGCCGCTTTGGTGGTGATCGGCATAAAAAACCTGGGTGCCGGAGGCGAGCAAAGCGTCAAGAGCAGCTTGATTTTTGGCCATGGAGAGATCCATCACTGTGACCTGCTCAGTGGCCAGGGGAACCTGCTTTAACAGTGCAATATCACGTTTTACCCCGGTGATCAGCGTATTGGCTTCAGGGTAGGCAAGACGCCATTGCACCAAAGCCGCTAGGCCGTCTGCATCGCCATTAAATACATCGAAAGCCATCCTACAACGTCCTTTTTGGCTAAGAATCACACCATGGTAACGCGGGAACAGCTGCGGTCCAAGTTACCCATTGACCTCGTCATTATCGACTGGACCTTCTTGTCCGGTAAAGCCAATTAATGAGGCGTTATTTTTCGCCCAGAACACCGCTTGTACACGGTTTTTGACGTTGATTTTCTTAAACACGTTATACAGGTGCGATTTGACTGTGTGCTCACTCACCGCTAAGGCATTGGCGATATCTTGATTTGAGGCACCTGTGACCAAATGATGCAAAATCTGCTGTTCACGGTTAGTCAACACAACCGCCTGTTCGTCAATGGTTTGCTGGTGATGCTGTTGGTAATAATGGATTAAGGCAGCCATTTTATGGCGGGGCAACCAATACTCACCGGAAAACATCTTTTCAATGCCGTGACAAAGGTGATGCACTTCATCCTCTTTTTTAAATACCCCTTTGATAAAAGGCCAGCTCGCCAGCTCTTTGGCACTCAAATCATGGGCATTGAGTAAGGCGAATACGTGTTGCTCGGCAAAGGGTGCTAACGTTTGTTTGAGTTGGTCGGTAGCGGTGTCATCAAAGGCATTGAGATCAATGAGCACCAGTCCAGAGCGCGCAGTCAGTTTGGCTGCAATCTCGTGGGGAGGCACGAGTTCAACGGCACTATGTGTTTCTTTTTCTAAACACGTCATTAACGCCGAAACAGACATGCTAGGCTGGGAAATAAGAAGAAGGGTGTAATGGTCTGAAGTGGTTTCTGCTTGGTTCATAAGCATCCTACTGATGATCACTTAACAGGCGTCGCTGCGTGAGCGCTGGGCACTGTCCGTTCACAAACGCCAAGGCGAGGCAAGATTTGTATCAGTTTAAACTATTTTCATTGCTCAGGTATATCCACTTTGTGGTAACGCATTGTTACGCCATTGCAAGCGCAGAATCTGGAACCTGATCGCGTTGAAAAGCTTCGAACCTCGAGGGGGCTCGTGCTAGACTTCATGCTTATTTATCCAGTGAGCGAAATCATTTCGCGCGTAACAGCAACAATGGGAGTCACCTATGGCCAGCCGTGGCATAAATAAAGTCATCTTGATTGGTAATTTGGGCAATGATCCGGAAATCCGTTACCTTCCCAACGGCGGTGCGGTGGCGAACCTAAGCCTCGCGACCTCGGAGTCATGGCGTGATAAAAACACCGGTGAGATGCGAGAGAAAACAGAATGGCATCGTGTTGTGCTATTTGGTAAAACCGCAGAAGTCGCCGGTGAGTATTTGCGTAAAGGCTCGCAAGTGTATATTGAAGGCCAACTACAAACGCGTAAATGGCAAGACCAAAGCGGTCAAGATCGCTACACCACGGAAGTGGCGGTACAGCCGTTTAGCGGTAGCATGCAAATGCTGGGTGGTCGCGGCGGCCAAAACCAAGGCCAGCCAATGCAGCAGCCATCGCAGCAGCAAGGTGGATGGGGTCAACCTCAGCAGCCTCAGCAAAACATGAATCAACAACCACCTCAGCAGCAAGCGGCCCCGCAACCACAATCTCAGCCTCAGTCGCAACCTCAGCAGCAGTATAATGATCTGCCTGACTTTGACGACGATATTCCGTTCTAGGCTACGTTCTTAACCAACGGCTATCTGAGCGCCATATCGTTATCGACAAAGCTTGATCGACAAAGCGCCCCGTGATTGGGGCGCTTTGTTTTTATGATGTCGTATTGATTCACGGCATGAGATTAGGCAACGCCAGGTCCAGCCTTTAAAAAGTGAGGCAGTTGGGTTGGCGTGGGGCATTTTAATTGGCCCATCACCTGAGTCATTTGTTGAGTGAGCATTTCAATGGCATGCTCACCACCGTGTTGACCCACGGCGCCACAGGCATAAACAAAGGTTCGGCCCAGCAAGGTAAAGTCAGCACCCATTGCCATGGCCTGCGCTACGTTGCCACCGCTTTGTACGCCGCTGTCCATTAACAGTTTAATTTTATCGCCGTACTGATGCTTAATGGTTTGAATCGTGTCTAACGGGGATTCGCCCACATCTAACTGGCGGCCGCCATGATTGGATAGCACCACACCATCTGCGCCCAGCTTAACTGCTTGTGCGACATCCTCAGGGTTTACCAGCCCTTTAAGCACTAATGGCCCATCCCAGTTATCCCGGATCACTTTTAGGCTCTCAAAGTCGACCGCGCCCATCACGGTATTATTCATAAAGTTAGCCAGCTCGCTGGTGGGCATATTCTTGGGCATGTAAGGTTTCAAGGTCTGCATTTCAGGAACACCGGCAAGGAGTGTATGCCAGCTCCAGCTCGGACATTGCATCATTTGCGCGATATTACGAAGATTCATTTTGGGCGGCATGGCCAAGCCATTTTTGATATCGCGAGGACGATAACCAAAGGTGGGGACATCCACCGTCACCACCAGCACTTTATACCCTGCTCGTTTGATGCGTCCCATCAGATCGTCACGGATCTCGGCATCCGTCGGGTTATACAACTGGTACCACGCCGTGCCCTCAGAGATCTCGGCAATGGTTTCAAGACTCGCTGAGGATACGGTGCTGAGTACATAAGGAAGGTTCGCCTTGTAAGCCGCTTTCGCGAGAATTTCTGGCGCTTTTGGCCACATCAGCCCTTGTAATCCGACGGGCGCGACACCGAATGGGGCGGCGTAGTGTTTGCCAAATAGTTCGACCGATAAGTCAATGTCGGGGGTCGGGGCGAGTAAATCAGATTGCAGCTTTACTTGAGTGAAGGAGCTTGCATTGTGCGCCACCCCAATTTCGTCGTGACAACCGCCACAAAGATAATCAAACGCGAAGGCAGGAATACGCTTTTTAGCTGCTTTTTTAAGCGCAGGCGTATCAGGGTATTGAGGATGATAGTAAGACATAAATATCGTATCGCTGTGAGGTGAGTGTTTAGCCCTACCCTAGCGCAGCAATTGTTAGTGATATATAGACAAAAAATAAAATACTTTTTCCAAAATCGCCTAACCCCTGATAGAACCTAGCCTCCCATAAAAGGGTGGCGCGTGCTAAATGTACAACTGTTTAACTTTTTGTTTAATAAAATCGATAAATAGCTTGGTCTTCGTGTGGTTGTATTCCAACTTGGGGTAATACGCATAAGCCGATGAGCGTGGCTGCTTGAGTGCAGGCAATACGGGAACCAATAAGCCCTGATCAATTTCTTTTTGCACGGTCCCAGCCCCTCCTAAAATAATGCCCATGCCAATGACCGCAGCGCTCACTAAGGCTTCAGGGTTAGGCGAGACAAAGTTTCCCGACAACTGCAAACGTGTGCCATCTTCGAAGACCCGCTCTTGAGGCTGATGGGAGTGACCATAGAGCAAAATATTATGTTGGCTTAGTTGGTCAGGGTGGGTAATCGGCGCGTGCCGAGCAAGATAGGTGGGTGAGGCAAAAAAGCCAGGCTGAAAATCAAACAGCTTTGCCGCAATATAGCTGGCAGAGTTGAAGTACTCGAGCTCGCGGCTGATTACCACATCAAGATTAAGATCAGGGAGCTGTCCTGGGGTCAAGGTGGTGAGCTCAACCTTGATTTTCGGATAAATCTCAAGAAACTCAGCAATAAAGTTGACCAGAAAACGGTTCCCTGTCACCAATGGCGCACCAATACGCAATATGCCGCTGACTTCCCCAAAGGTAGACGTGGTTTCACTGACTAATTGTTGCCAATCGTCGACCCAGGTTTTTGCTCGGTGATAAAAAAGATCACCGGCATCGGTCATCGACAAGCTTCGGGTGGTGCGTTTTAACAGTTGCACGCCAAGCTGGCGCTCAAGCCAACTCAGGCGTTTGGATAAGGCTGAGCTTGAGGTATGTAGTTGCGTGGCAGCTTGTGCTAACGAGCCCTGATCGACCACACAAATAAAGCTTTTGGTACAGGTAATCCAGTCCATGAGTCCTCTTGGGGAAGAAAAGGTAGCCACGGATGGTGGCTAGGCATTCACATTATGATCACTAAGCCTGATAATAGCGGCTACGAGCCCCAAAAGGCGACCTCAGTCAGCAGAGAATCATGGATAGAACAGCTAATGCGATTAAAGTCAGCGGAATGAAGCTGACCAACCGACTCGTTGCATTTGTCACCTTAATCGTGGTGTGCGCCATTTTCGTTTTATTTATTGGTGGCGCTATCAGTTTTCGCCAGCTGGGGATCGACTTTATCTCGCATTACGTCGATGGCATGGTCGAGGTGATTGATCAAGAGATGGCGAGCGAGCAACGAGACAATCAGTATTTTTCACGCTGGTTGCCCAAAATGCTCAAAGCCAGTGACGTGACCTCTTTGACCATCTATTCAGAAACCGGGATCTTGTATCAATACGAACAAATCCAATATCAAACGATCGCCACACAACAAGTTATCACGCGAGATATTCCGCTCGACAGTCATCCTGGTTATGCCGTGAAACTCACATTTGTCCCGCCTTATGCCGAGTTTGCGTATTCGATTGGCCCCCTCTTTTCGTTGTCGGCGGCGATTTTGGTGATTGTCCTTGGTTTAGCGTGGGGGATCGGATGGTTACGGCGGCAACTGTATGGCAGTGAAGTCTTGGAGCAGCGTGGCCGATTAGTTTTGGCGGGCCGCCTGGATGAGGCACAGCAAGGCGACCCTCGAGAATGGCCTATTCCCGCGAGTGCTGCGTTGAGTCAGCTCATTGAGGAGCTTAAAGAGGCTCGGCAAGAGCGGAGTCGTTTTGACACCTTTATCCGCACTAATACCTTTCTCGATCAGCTGACGGGAGCCGCGAACCGCGTGATGTTTGATAACCGGCTGCATACACTGGCCACCGATGATGCGAGCCAAGGCAGTGTTATTTTAGTCCGTGTCGCCGACTGGGATGAGTTGGTCGCGCAACATGGTCAAGAGGCCGCGGATCACTTGATTCAAGCTATCGGTAACGTGCTTTCTAATGCGACTCAGCGTTTTCCCGATGCCGTGCTTGCGCGTTACTTTGCGTCTGATTTTGCCATCCTATTGGTCAACCAGGCAGGGGATGAAGTGCACCCTTTCTTGGCGCAAATCACCAACGCTTTAGATAAACTGACGCCGTCAGAGGCGTTGGATAAAGATAACTGGTTTCATTTGGGCATGACTTCTTTTGGCGCGGGGGAGCGGCGTGGCCGATTAATGGATGAAGCTGAGCGAGCGCTAAAAGCGGCGGAGCTAACAGGACAAAATGGCTGGTCACAGTTTGATAAACAACTCAGCCGTTTGGATAAACGCGGCAGTGTACGTTGGCGAACCTTACTCGAGTCGGTAATGGCGGGTGAAGGCCCCATGCTCTACCGCCAACCCGTGTTTGCACGAGATGGCAAAACCCGTCTCCATTATGAACTTTTGGGCCGAATTAAAGACGAAAAAGGTAAAGTGTTAAAAGCATCGCGCTTTTGGCCCGGGGTCGAGTGGGTCGGCATGGATGTTACTTTCGACAAGGCTACCGTAGGACGTGCGTTATGGTGGCTAAAAACGCGTGATTATATTGATAACTATGCAGTGAATGTTAGTGCATACTCACTATGTCAGCGCGAATTTGTGATTTGGCTGCGTGATGCCTTGCTACAAACTCCACGCAGTACATTAAATCGACTGCTGGTGGAAGTCTCGGAGGGCGCTTTAGTCTCGCACTTTGATGCCGCGCGACCTTGCTTACGAATGATTGCCGCGTTAGGGTGCCGACTTGTCGTTGACCAAGCAGGCAGAACGATAGTGAGCACTCACTACGTAAAAGATATTCAACCGGCTTATATCAAGCTGCATCGTAGCCTGGTCCGCAATATTCACCAACGCCCTGAAAACCAGCTGTATTTGCGCAGTGTGTTGGGCGCTTGTGAAGCAACCAGCACGGAGGTGCTGGCCGTCGGTGTGGAAACGAATGAGGAGTGGTCCGTGGTGAAAGATCTTGGTGTGGCAGGTGGGCAAGGGCGTTTGCTGGGTGCCGAAATGTCACCGCATCCTGCCCAGAAAAAGCGACGCCGTTGGGGAAAACGATGACGCTGAGGGAAAAAAAAGCACTTCAACAGGGACGTGGATGGTTAGAAGCCGTATTATTAGTCAGTATTTTGTCAGTTCTTGTCGTCATTGCGGTACCTAAGTTCTATGATTATGAAGCCGATGCGAATGTGTCAGCGTTGAAAGGGTTAAAAAGTGGTATTGATAGTGCCTCGACACGGACGTTTGCCTTGGCGAAAGCCGAGAAAATCACCGATCAGCCTGCTCAATCACTGACCGTCGACGGTATCGAAATAGGCGTAACATATGGCTATCCCCAAATCAGTGCGCTGCCTAAGTTAGTGAGCGCGCTGCAGGACACCACACGTTGGCAGATACGACGATACCCTGAACAAAACCGCGTTGACTTTATTTGGTTGTTCCATGAGCAGCCAGCGCCCGCGTGTTATTTGATGTATCAGGAGGCAACGGCTTCACAACAAGCGTCCACGACGTTGGTGATCGGTGAATCATGCCAGTCACCCGCGGCAGAAAAACAAAGGGAATGATGCGTTTTTGATGGAAAAATCATCAAAATGACAGCGCATTGAAAAAAAACACAGATCTCATTCAGGTTTAAAGCACCGTATCTTGCTGCTTACCGTGCGCGTTGATACATTTAGCTCAATTTGTCTGATTTCACAGCTTGCAGGATTAACTGACCATCATGTTTAAGAAACTTCGCGGGATGTTTTCCAACGATCTATCGATTGATTTGGGAACCGCCAATACACTGATTTATGTAAAAGAACAGGGCATTGTTCTGGATGAGCCGTCTGTTGTCGCTATTCGTCAAGACCGCGCGGGTTCTGCTAAGAGTGTGGCTGCTGTGGGTCATGATGCGAAGCAAATGCTGGGTAGAACGCCAGGTAATATTGCCGCGATCCGCCCGATGAAAGACGGCGTCATTGCTGACTTTTATGTCACCGAAAAAATGTTACAGCACTTTATTAAGTCTGTGCATGATCATAGCTACATGCGTCCGAGCCCACGAGTGCTAGTGGCGGTGCCTTGTGGTTCTACCCAAGTTGAACGCCGTGCCATTCGCGAATCAGCCGTGGGCGCGGGTGCGCGTGAAGTTTATCTGATTGACGAACCGATGGCCGCGGCGATTGGCGCTGGCCTGCCGGTTTCCGAGGCGACCGGTTCGATGGTGATTGATATCGGTGGTGGTACCACCGAAGTGGCGGTCATCTCGCTTAATGGTGTGGTTTATTCCTCATCAGTGCGTATTGGTGGTGACCGTTTTGACGAGTCCATTATCAATTATGTTCGCCGTAACTATGGCAGCTTGATTGGTGAAGCGACGGCAGAGCGCATTAAGCACGAGATTGGTTCAGCCTATCCGGGCGATGAAGTGCGCGAAATTGAAGTTCGCGGTCGTAACCTTGCTGAAGGTGTCCCACGTAGCTTTACGCTTAACTCCAACGAAATCTTGGAAGCGCTACAAGAGCCGCTGAGCGGTATCGTTTCGGCAGTGATGGTGGCGTTAGAGCAGTGTCCACCAGAGCTTGCGTCCGATATCTCTGAGCGCGGCATGGTGATTACCGGCGGCGGCGCTCTTCTGCGCGATCTCGATCGTTTACTGACCGAAGAAACGGGGATTCCGGTGGTTGTGGCGGAAGATCCACTGACCTGTGTTGCACGGGGTGGGGGTAAAGCGCTTGAGATGATCGATATGCATGGCGGCGATCTTTTTAGCGAAGATTAACGTGACTGTGCCAACAAACAGGTTGTTTTCATTATGAAACCTATGTTTGGCAGAGGACCGTCTCTGCAATTACGCCTGTTTTTCGCGCTTCTACTATCAGTCAGCCTTATGCTGGCTGATAGTCGTCTTGATGCTTTTGCCGGGGTCCGCTATTTCCTCAACACCTTGGTTGCACCGCTTCAGTATGCATCGAATGTGCCTCGTGACACCCTTGATGAATTAGTGATGCAGTTTCGCGCTCATCAACGTGTAGTGGCTGAAAATCGCGCCTTACGCAAACAAGTGTTGCAGCTCGAAAGTGATCAGCTTCTATTGGCACAGACAGAGCGCGAAAATCAACGCTTACGTGAGCTACTCGGATCGTCGTTTATTCGTGATGAACGAAAAATGGTCGCTGAAGTGATGGCGGTCGATTCTGATCCCTATAAACACCAAGTGATGCTCGATAAAGGACGCACCAATGGTGTGTATGAAGGGCAGCCAGTGATCAATGAACACGGGGTCGTCGGACAGGTTGCTTATGTCGGTGCGCATAATAGCCGTGTCTTGTTACTCACTGATCCTACTCATGCGGTACCAGTTCAAGTGATGCGCAATGATATTCGCGTGATAGCGTCTGGCCGTGGGACCACCGCCTATATCGGTTTGGATAATATTCCGAGTAGCACGGATATTAAAGTGGGCGATAAATTAGTGACATCCGGGCTTGGCGGCGTCTTTCCTGAAGGCTATCCAGTGGGCACGGTGACAGAATTCTCGTTTGATAATAAACGTCCCTTTGCGCAAGTCACCGCGACAACCGCAGTAAAATTCGATCGGTTACGTTATCTTCTTTTAGTCTGGCCAACCCCAGAAAAAGCCGATAATGCGCCCTCCGATCGGCCTATGAGTCAATCGTCATCTGAGCAAGAAAACCCGTCATCTGACTCTGCGTCGTCGTCAGGTAGCGAGGGAGAATCACCATAATGGCAAATGTGACATTTCGTGGCCAATTGGTTATTTGGCTCTCCTTCATGGTTGCGTTGATTTTGCAGGCCGCTCCTTGGCCCGGTGAACTGGCGCCTTTTCGTCCTTCTTGGGTCTTGCTCGTCGCATTTTACTGGGTTCTGGCGTTGCCACATCGAGTGAATGTGGGGACAGCGTTAGTAGTCGGGCTTTTATGGGATCTGATGTTGGGCTCCACCTTGGGCGTTCGAGGGATGACCATGGCCATTTTGATATATATTGTCGCGCTTAATTTTCAATTACTGCGCAATATGTCCTATTGGCACCAAGCGCTTTTACTGTCTTTACTGACCTTGGCTGGAAAATTGATCGAGTTCTGGGCGGAGTATTTAGTCTCTAACGTACAGTTTAATCCTGAACAGCTTTGGGCGGGTGTGCTTAACTTCATACTGTGGCCCTGGGTGTTCTTACTATTGCGCCGGTTACGCCGTCGGTTTGCCATTCGTTAGCGAGGGACTATGCATTGTGATTTATACCTGGCCTCGGGATCGCCTCGACGCCATGAACTGCTCACCGAAATGGGCGTCAACTTTTCCCGTGTCGTCATCGATGTAGAGGAAAAACAAAACGCGAGCGAATCGCCCTATGCCTATGTCTCACGCTTGTCGCAAGATAAAGCGCGAGCCGGCGTGATACAAACGGGTGGGCACATCCCGGTACTTGGCGCGGATACCATTGTGGTTGATGGTGACCAAGTACTGGAAAAGCCGATAGATCAAGCCGATGCAACCCGGATGCTTAAACAGCTGTCTGGGCGAGAGCATCAAGTGATGACGGCCGTGACAGTGGCAAATGCCATCAAGCAAGTCACCACCGTTGTCACCACCAAAGTCTGGTTTTGTTCACTGACGGATAAGATGATTGATGCTTATTGGCAGTCGGGGGAACCCGCGGATAAAGCCGGTGCATACGCGATTCAAGGATTGGGCGGTAAGTTTGTGACCCGTATCGATGGAAGCTATCACGCCGTCGTTGGTTTGCCACTGTATGAAACCGAGCAACTGCTCAAACAATTTTCGGTCTGAGCGCACCAACGAGTGGCGCTAGGCCCCACTTTTGAGACATCGGGGAAACCATGAGTGCGGAACTGTTAATAAACGTCACACCCAGTGAAACGAGGGTGGCGATGATAGAGGGGGGCAACCTCCAAGAAATTCACATAGAACGTGAAGCGAAACGCGGAATTGTAGGCAATATCTACAAAGGTAAGGTCAGTCGTGTTTTGCCTGGAATGCAGGCAGCCTTTGTCGATATTGGCTTAGAGAAGGCCGCGTTTTTACACGCCTCTGATATTGTTCCTCATACCGAATGCGTATCAGAAAACGAGAAACAGCAATTTCAAGTTCGCGATATCTCCGAACTTGTCCGTCAAGGGCAAGATATTGTGGTGCAGGTGGTGAAAGATCCGCTAGGCACAAAAGGCGCGCGTTTAACCACTGACATTACCTTGCCCTCGCGCTATCTGGTTTTCATGCCTGGCGCTGCCCATGTGGGCGTATCGCAACGGATCGAGAGCGAATATGAGCGCAAACGCCTAAAAAGCATCGTCAGTGAGTATTGTGACGAGCTGGGTGGCTTTATTATTCGCACGGCCGCTGAGGGCGCAACAGATAATGAAATGGCGCAAGATGCCGCCTTTTTAAAGCGATTATGGAACAAGGTATTAGAGCGACGCGCCCGATATAAAACCAAGTCCATGCTGTATGGCGAGCTTGCGTTGGCGCAGCGCATTGTCCGTGACTTTGTCGGCACTGAGTTAGACTTGATTCGGGTCGATTCCAAACAGGCCTATGAAAAGCTACAAGAGTTTACCGCCGAATTTGTGCCTGAATTAGCCGATAAGTTGGCGTATTACGACGGACAAGCGCCCATCTTTGATATGTATGACACGGAAAACGAAATTCAACGATCGTTAGAGCGTAAAGTACAGCTAAAATCGGGCGGCTACCTGATCATCGACCAAACGGAAGCGATGACCACCATCGACATTAATACCGGCGCCTTTGTTGGACGCCGCAACCTCGATGAAACCATTTTTAATACCAACATTGAAGCCACTCGCGCTATTGCACGTCAGCTTCGGATGAGAAATCTGGGCGGGATCATCATTATCGACTTTATCGATATGAGCACGGATGAGCATCGCCGTCGGGTGCTGCACTCGCTTGAGCAGGCATTGAGCCAAGACAGAGTAAAAACCAACATTAATGGCTTTACCCAGTTAGGCTTGGTCGAAATGACCCGTAAGCGGACACGAGAAAGCATCGAACACGTGCTGTGTGGTGGATGTCCAACGTGTGATGGGCGTGGCTCGGTCAAAACCGTGGAAACCGTCTGTTATGAGGTGTTGCGAGAAATCACTCGGGTCAATCGTACCTATGATGCGGATAAGTTTGTTGTCTATGCCGCGCCGGCAGTCATTGAAGCCCTTGCCGGTGAAGACTCTCACCTTGTGGCTGAATTGGAAATATTTATTAGTAAGCAAGTCAAAGTGAAGTCAGAGCCTTTGTATACACAAGAACAGTTTGACGTAGTAATGATGTAAGCCATGGCTTGGGTGAGAAAAAGTGTCAGCTGGTTAATGACCAGCGTGATCAGCATGATAGTCATCACCGCCTTATTGATAGGCGGTTTGCGTTTTCTATTGCCCAATGTTGAGCTTTTGCAAGCGCCGTTGCGGCAATGGGTGTCTGAGCAGACGGGATTCAGTGCGCAACTTGAGGGCATCGCCGGGCAGTGGCGTAATTTGACCCCTTCACTGACATTAAAAAATGTCTCTCTAGCGACGAGCGATAATGGATCGGCGCTTTTGACGGCTCAGCATATTGATTTACAGCTTGATGTCTCCGCGACACTGATGCGTTGGCAACCGGTTTTTTCTCATGTAACACTCGATGGCCTGGTGCTGGATACCGGTCAGTTGCCAGAAAAAGACACGGGTACCAATGTGCGTGCCCGGCTTGAAGATCTCTTCCTTGCCCGTTTGGGCCAATTCTCGATACCGAACGCCAAAGTCATCCTGGTGACCCCATCGCTTGAAACAGAAGTATTAACTATCAAGGATCTCTTTTGGCGTAATCAAGCAGGACAACATCAGGTACAAGCGCGAATTGGGGTGAAAGGAACCCAGTTAGAAGCCGTGCGTGTTAAAGCCGCTTTCACTGAAACCCACGGCGTCGACACCCTGACTGGCGATTTTTATCTTGCCAGTGAAGCGATGGATCTCGCGCCGTGGCTCACGCAAACATTAACGCCCTCAGTGACCATTGATGCGGCGCGTTTAGATGCCCAAGCCTGGGTGCGCGTGGAACGCGGCCAACCCCGTGATGCGTTGTTATCGATTGATGATCTCGCGCTCAAATGGTATGACAGCACGGAAGAGGCAAAAACCTGGGCGGTGAAAGATAGCCAAGTCCAACTGACCGCAGAAGGCAAACGTGCGTGGCGCGTGGATACGGACGGAGTATGGGTGAAGCAAAATGCCACCACAGCCCCTGCGATTTCTCGGCTGTCATGGCAAGGAACGAACGAGCGTTGGCGTCTCAATGCGGCCGACCTGGATATTGCCTTATTACAGCCTTTACTCGGCTTGGTCAGTCAGTCGGAACAACAGCACCGTATAGCGGCCGCGCTGGCACCGGCGGGCCAGGTTGAATCCCTCGCATTAAGCAAACAACCGACAACGCCGCTACGCTATCAAGCGACACTGACCGAGGTGTCGGCCGAACGCTGGGGGTATTTTCCGGCGTTTCATGGCTTAAATGCTACCCTATCTGGCGAGGGAGGACGTGGTCAGGCACAGCTTGAACTTGGCGCGCAGTCGCTGCCATATGGCGACTTTTTTCAAGCGCCTTTGCCACTTGAACAAGGTCAGCTCACCCTCAATTGGCAACCGACGAGCCAAGGCGTCTCGATTTGGAGCGAAAAGGCAGCGGTCACCGGTGCAGATGTTCACGGAACCGGCGCCTTTCGTCTTGATATTCCCAAGCAGGGGGCGCCATTTCTTGCGCTTTACGCCCATGCCGATGTGACCGATGCCGGACAAACGTGGCGTTATTTGCCAACGCGCGCCCTGCCTGAATCACTGACCGGATATTTATCACGTGCCATTCAAGGAGGCCAAGCCGAGGGCAGTGAAATTCTTTGGTTTGGTGCCCTAGATAGTTTTCCATACCGTGAGCATGATGGCATTTTTCAAGCCAAGGTGCCGCTGCGCAATGGGGCATTTAGCTTTGATACCGCCTGGCCGACGCTGACAGAGCTTGATGCGACACTCTTGTTCGACAACGCAGGCCTGACGATTGAGGGGGATCATGTTCGCTTAAACGATGCCGTCAGTCGTCAGGTTCAGGCAAACATTGTCGACATGACCGAGGCAGACAGTCGCCTTGAACTCAAGGCCTCGCTCTCGGCGACAGGAGACGCGGTACACCGCTATATGCTGGCCACCCCATTAGTGGATACGGTCGGTGCCGCCTTAACCCATATCAACGTCGACGGATTAGTCAATGCGCAGTTAGGTTTATCGATCCCGCTTGATGGTGAGCAACCTCATGCAAGCGGCAAGGTGGACTTTGCGGGTAACCAAGTCAGGATTCAAACGCCTGCTATGGCCTTGGACAATGTTTCGGGGGCACTGGCGTTTGACGACGATGGCATCACGGCCCAATCGATGAGTGCTCAGTGGCTGGGGCAAGCTATCAACCTAGATCTTGCGGGCGAAGCTGCCTCTGCCGGCTATCAGTTGGATGTAGGTATCGAGGCGGATTGGGACATAGTGCCATTGCTGAACCAGTTATCGCTGCCGCTCAAGCCTTACCTTTCTGGTGGCGCACGTTGGCAGGCTGGGCTCGATCTTACCCTTCATGATACGGGGTTTGACTACCAGCTCGGCATTGATGTCGATACGACACCACTGCAATCAACGCTGCCTGCGCCGCTTCACAAACCGCGTTGGCAAAAAGGGCAGGCGCATATAGAAGCAAGCGGTAACCGTGAAGGGTTAACGGGGCGCGTACAGTTGCCAAATGTGAATTATCAAGCACGAATTAATACCCAAGGTGCGACCCCAGAATTTGTGTCCAGTCAGTGGCAAGTTGGCGATAAACAACCCACACTCCTCGCCACTCGCGGTCATCGCTTTGATCTGGCACTTGCACGCTTGGATGTAGACGCGTGGCACGCAGTGTGGAAACACGTGCGGCAAGCATGGCCGGATCGGCAACATCAATACCCTGGCTTACCGATACCGCAACGTGTGAATGTCAAAGTCGATCAACTCTCGGCCGGGAAGCTCGCTTTTCATGACTTATCAGTGGCCGCGCGTCAAAAAGCGAAGGGATGGCATGTGCTGGTCGGCAGTCAAGAGCTCAGCGGACAAGCAAACTGGCCAATAGAAGGTCGTTTAACTGTCGATATTGATCACTGGCATATCCATCGACAGCCGTCCGACCAGACCCAACCTACCGACGCACCACTCTTTCAGCCTGTGGATTCCCAAGCAGACAAAGCCTTACTGGCGGCCATTCCACCATCACGCCTCACGATTGATGATCTTTGGTTAGAAGGGTATCGACTGGGACGTGTCGAGGCCGTTGTCAATAAACACGATCAGCAGCTAACACTGTCGTCACTGACGGTAAAAAGCGGCAATAACCATGCAGCGGTCAATGGGCATTGGCGGATAGATAAACAAGGGCGCCATCAAACCGCATTGACGTTAGCGCTGGGTGGCGAAAGTACCTCGGATCTCATGGGACGATTTGGCGTCAGTGGTGGGATCCAAGATGCAAGCTTTACCACCCAAGCCGCACTGAATTATGCCGGTTTACCTTGGCAAGCTGATATATCCAGCCTCAATGGCGAGGTAAGTGCGGATATCCAAGACGGTTATATCAGTGGTGTTGGTGGCGCGGGCAAACTGTTAGGGTTATTTAGCTTAGATTCTATTTTGCGTAAAATTCAGCTCGATTTCTCGGGCGTGTTTGACGATGGGCTGGCGTTTGATGACATCACGGGGCGGGCCGTGATCACAAATGGCGTCTTGGTCACCGATAATATCCGCATGGATGGCATTGCCGGTGATATGGTTATCAAAGGTATTGCCAATTTAGTGGAAAACCAAGTCAATGCGGATGTGCGTTTTACGCCGGATATTACCTCAGGGATCCCGGTATTAAGTGCCTTTGCGGTTACGCCGCAAACCGCGCTGTATGTACTCGCGGTGACGACAGCAATTTCTCCGGTGATGGATGTGTTTACCCAAGTACGCTACCAAGTGACAGGTTCGATTGGCACACCAGATATTCGGGAAGTGTCGCGTAACCAAGAAGCGTTAGCCCTTCCCCCCGAAGCGACTGAACGATTGCGCGAGCAGGCAGAAAAAGCCAAGGAGTGAGCATGATGAAAGCCGGTGTTATCCAAATGACATCCAGTGCCGATCCCGCCCATAACATGAAGACACTGCAAGCCAGTTTGCACCGACTCAGTGATCAAGGCGTGAAACTGGTGCTGACCCCAGAAAATGCGTTAGTGTTTGGCGGGAAACATGATTATCAACGTCATGCTGAACGATTGGGCCATGGCCCGTTACAGCAACAGCTTGCCAAGTTGGCGCACCAGTACGACCTTTGGTTAGTGGTGGGCGCTTTTCCCATCCAAAATGACAACGGGCTGCTGAGCAGTACCAGTTTAGTGTTCGATAATGCCGGGCATCTTCGGGGCAGCTACGATAAATTACATTTGTTTGATGTCGAGGTGGCTGATGCGCATGGCCGGTATCGAGAGTCAGATTACTTTGCTGCGGGCGACCAACTGTCGACGGTGAATACGCCCTTCGGTTGCCTAGGGTTGAGCATTTGTTACGATCTACGGTTCGCGCCTTTGTACCAAGCGCTACGCGCGCAAGGGGCCGATGTCATCACCGTGCCGGCAGCTTTTACCCGCGTGACCGGTCAAGCGCATTGGGAGCCCCTGCTACGCGCTCGGGCAATTGAAACCCAGTGTTGGATTATTGCCGCAGGCCAGTGTGGCGAGCACAGTAAAGGGCGGCAAACCTGGGGGCACTCGATGATTATTGATCCCTGGGGGCAAGTGGTCACATCCCTGGGGCGTGAACCCGGGGTGACGTGGGCAGAGCTTGATTTTAGTGTCAGTGAATCCATTCGGGGCAAGATGCCCGTACTGTCTCATACCCGGTTGCAAAGCCAACTGAAATAGCGCACCCTCGGCGCGTTATCTTTTTCTTTCGGCTGCCAGCTCGGCGGCCACAACCAAGAGTAAGCGAATGAGTCTGGAACAGGTCGAAGAAACCTTACTGCGCCCGGCGGGCGTGAGTGAGTCGCAGCTTCATGCGACGCTGGCGCACTTAAGCGGTCGCCAGATTGACTATGGCGATATTTTCTTCCAATCCACTTGGCATGAATCGTTAGCGCTGGAAGACAGCATTATTAAAGACGGCTCCTTTAATATCGACCGTGGTGTTGGTGTCAGAGCAATTAGCGGAGAAAAAACCGGCTTCGCGTATTCTGATCAACTTACCATTGATGCGCTGATGCAAAGTGCGACTGCGGCGCGGGGCATTGCACCTGTGGGTGGACACGGTAAGGTCAGCGCCTTTCGTGCCGTCCAAGCGACCCCTTACTATGGGCCCATCGATCCGCTGGGAAGCCTGACGCGTGAGCAGAAAATTGATTTATTAAAAGAAATCGATAGCTATATTCGTGCTAAAGAGCCACGCGTCAAAGAAGTGAATGCCAGTTTAAACGGCTTGTATGAGCAAGTGCTGATTGCGGCGACGGACGGTACCTATGGCGCCGACATTCGTCCTTTGGTGCGCTTATCGGTCTCAGTGTTAGTTGAGCAAGATGGTCGTCGTGAGCGCGGCAGTGCTGGTGGCGGTGGCCGCTATGGTTACGAGGTCTTTTTGCACGAGCAGGCGGGTAAGTCGCGCGCGTTGCAATTTGCTGATGAAGCTATCCGTCTCGCGCTGGTCAACCTTCGTGCAGACGCGGCACCAGCAGGGACGATGCCCGTGGTGTTGGGCGCAGGTTGGCCGGGCGTGTTGCTGCATGAAGCGGTCGGTCACGGGTTAGAAGGGGACTTTAACCGCAAAGAGTCATCGGTATTTACCGGTAGCCTTGGTGAGCAAGTAACCTCTCCTCTATGTACCATCGTTGATGACGGCACCATGAATGATCGTCGCGGCTCGTTGAGTATCGATGATGAAGGGGTGCCAGGCCAGTACAATGTATTGGTCGAAAATGGCGTACTCAAAGGCTATATGCAAGATAAGCACAATGCCAAACTCATGGGTGTGGCGCCCACCGGGAATGGTCGTCGCGAGTCTTATGCACACTTGCCGATGCCACGCATGACCAATACCTATATGTTAGGTGGAGACAGTACCCCTGAATCGATCATTGCCAGTGTTGAGCGAGGCTTATATGCGCCGAACTTTGGCGGCGGGCAGGTCGATATCACCTCGGGGAAATTTGTATTCTCCACGTCAGAAGCTTACCTGATTGAAAAGGGTGAAATCACTACTCCGGTGAAAGGCGCGACCTTAATTGGCAGTGGTGTTGAAGCCATGCAGCAGGTATCGATGGTGGGCAATGATCTGGCGATTGATCCTGGCGTTGGGGTTTGCGGGAAAGCCGGGCAAAGCGTGCCTGTTGGTGTTGGTCAACCGACATTGAAATTAGATGCGATGACCGTCGGTGGCACCGAATCTTAACCAATCTACGCCAGTGCGAGGCACTGGCGTATTGTTTTATAGGCTTTGGTCGTAAAAGCCTTTGAGATATTGGAAGATCTCGCGATAGGCCTTGGGCGGCTTATTTTGCTGTTGCTCTTTTTGAGCCTGACGTGCCAACTGGCGTAAACGCTGACGGTCAGCATCAGGATACTGTAAGAGCGCATCACTAATCGCACTATCGCCCTGATCGATAATACGATCGCGTAGCTGCTCAATTTTTTGTAGCGCCATGCTATGTTGAGCATGTTTGTTCTGCAACTTATCGAGCGCCGCTTGTATCGGTTCAGGATCGCGCGATCGCATCAATTTGCCCACGTACTGGAGCTGGCGTCGACGGGCTTCGTTTTTTAAACGTTGTGCGTCGAGAATCGCAGAGAGCAAGTTGTCATCAAGCGGGAATTTTTCTAATACCGCGGGTTTGAGTTTAACCAGCGCTTCGCCGAGCGATTGTAAAGCAAGCATATCGCGCTTCATCTCGGACTTGCTAACCCAGATGATTTCTTCCTCTTCCTCCCAGGGAGCGGGTTTATTTTTACGGCCCATGTTCAACCTCAGTGAGAATGTGCAATGACACGTATGTTAACAAGAAACGCGCCCAAACGCGGGCTTTTTTATCATAGCCTCGCTGAGCTCACGATGTCGAACTCGAATGCGAATCAAAAAGGTCAACTATGAGTGTGAAACAACAGGTCGCTGAACAAGAGCAGCAGCTTCGCCAAGCGGTAAGTCGTGCGCTAGATATGGCGTCGGCGCGAAGTGATCAAGCCGAAGTCGCTATCACCAAAAGTACCGGCATCAGTGTAAGCTCGCGAATGGGCGAAGTCGAAAACGTTGAATTTAATCAAGATGGTGCGCTCGGCATCACCGTGTATCGCGATCAGCGTAAAGGCAGCGCCTCCACCACCGATTTATCTGAAAAAGCGATAGCTAAAACGGTCGAAGCCGCGTTAGAAATCGCGAGCTATACCTCGCCCGATCCCTTTGGTGGTCCGGCGCCGAAAGACTTGATGGCGTTCGACTACCCGGATTTGGACTTGTTTTATCCGGATGAGCCCGAACCGGATACCGCCGCGGCATTGGCGATTGAAGCTGAGCAAGCAGCCCTGAATCATGACAGCCGGATCAAGTTCAGTGATGGTGCCAGCTATGACAGTCACTATGGGATCCGAGTATATGGCAATAGCCACGGTATGCTCGGGAGCTATCCGTCAAGTCAACAGGCGCTAAGCTGCTCGGTGATTGCGCAAAGCGAGGGCGGCATGGAGCGTGACATGAGCTACACAGTGGCGCGTGACAAAGCCGATTTATGGACCCCTGCATTTGTCGGGGTTGAAGCGGCCAAACATGCGGTTGCCCGTTTGAACCCGCGCAGTGTTTCGACATGCCAAGTGCCCGTGATGTTCGATCGTAGTGTCGCAACGGGGTTGTTTGGTCATTTGGTCATGGCGATTAGCGGATCGGCACTGTACCGCAAATCCTCGTTCTTATTAGACAAAAAGGACGAGCAGATATTTCCGCATTGGCTCACTATTAATGAATTGCCCCATGTGCGTAAAGGGGCCGCCAGTGCGCCGTTTGATAGCGAAGGGGTGATCACACAAGACAGACGCATTATTGAGCAAGGGATCTTGAAAACCTATCTAGCGACCAGTTATGCCGCCCGTAAGCTAGATATGGCACCCACAGGTCATGCCGGCGGGATTCATAACTGGTATGTGAGCCACACAGGCCAAGATACGGATGCCATGCTTAAAACATTAGGAACCGGATTGCTGGTTACCGAACTGATGGGGCAAGGTGTTAACCCAGTCACCGGCGATTACTCACGCGGTGCCGCTGGTTTTTGGGTGGAAAAGGGCGAAATACAGTACCCAGTCAGTGGGATCACCATTGCTGGTAACTTGAATGACATGTTTGCCAATATCGTCGCCATCGGCACTGACATTGAAACCCGCAGTCAGATTCAAACCGGGTCGATCATTATTGATTCAATGAAGGTGGCTGGTGAGTAAGGTGTTTTAGCCACTCGACCACGACCCTCTGCAATCAGGACGTAGCGCTGCAATTAGGACGAGGTAAAAAAGCCGAGGCAAAAAAATAAACCAAGCACGAGCGCTCTCGTGCTTGGTTTTTTTTACTCAGCGGTGCCTGTTTTATCCGGCGATAAAAGCGATTAAGACCGCGCCGAGTACCAGACGATAGATAACAAAAGGAAGCATTCCCACGCGCGTGACCAATTTCAAAAACGCGTGGATACAGGCATATGCACTGACAAACGAAACCAACACGCCCACACCGATTGGCTCTAACGCAACCGGCTCAGGACTCGTTGCCAGTTGCAAACCAAGGTAGGAACCCGCCAGAGTGATGATCGGAATCGACATCAAAAACGAGAATCGTGCCGCGGCTTCGCGTGTGTAGCCCAGCATTAAGGCGGCGGTGATGGTCGCGCCAGAGCGAGATGTCCCTGGGATTAATGCCAGCGCTTGTGCGATACCAATCAACCATGCCCGCGACTGGGTGGTTTGGTATTCGTCATTGGCAAGCCGCGCGTGACGATCGGCCCACCACAATAGGGCGCCAAATGCCAAGGTAGTGGCTGCGATCACCCATACCGAGCGTAAGTACAATTCTATCAAGTCTTTTAGGAACAGCCCGGCAAGACAAGCTGGGATAGTCGCTAAGACGATCATCCAAGCTAATTGACTATCGCGGCTGTGTTTTCCTGCTAAGGATGCGAAAAACGCGCCGAGCAAATTCCGGACTTCACGGCGAAAATAGCCGATGACTGCCGCCAACGTGCCCACATGCACGGCCACATCAAACGCTAACCCTTGATCGGCCCAACCAAATAACTGGGAAGGAAGGATCAGGTGCGCGGAGCTGGAAATGGGAAGAAACTCAGTCAGTCCCTGAATCAAGGCTAAAAAGAAGGCTTCGAATAGGCTCATGATGATGATTGATCCTTCAAATAGGCCGGCGTATCAATAGGCCATAGTGGTTGGTGCTGGTCAAATGCCTGCCAAAGTTGAGCGAAGGTACGACCATCTCCCGGCACCGCTTGTGTTGGACACAGTTCGGCGAGCGGCCAAAGGGTAAAAGCAAATTTATAGATATCGTTGCGGGGTAGGGTAGGGCCACTGGGTTGACAGTGATCACCAAAGATGAGTAAGTCGATATCCAAGGTACGATCGCGATACTTAATGTCATCACGCTGACGGCCATGCTGCCGTTCGATATCGCGGATGGCCTGCCAAAAGGTCTCTAATGGCTGGGCGGTATGAAGTTCGGCAATGAGATTATAAAAGTTAGGGCCTTCAAACCCGACCGGCTCGGCTTCAAAAATGCGAGAAAACCGACACTGTGGATCGAGTTGACGCAGAGCGTGAACGGCCGCTTCAATATGAAAATCGCGCTCAATGTTCGAGCCGATACTGACTAATGCTTGTGTCACCGTGTGCCTCGCTCTATAACAACGCCTACAGACTGTGCGGGCGCCACAGCGCCGGGTTTGGCGACGCGGATTTTCACCCAAGGCACGCCAAATTGAGATTGGATCAGGCTCGCAACCTCTTCGGCGACGCGCTCGATGAGCGCGCAGCGGCTGGCTTGAACGTGGGCAATAACGGCGTCACTGACGCTAGCATAATCAAGCGCAAGGGTGACGTCATCCTGTTGGGCCGCAGGGCGATTGTCGTGCGCCATTTCAATATCGAACACCAACTTTTGCTGGATGGTTTGTTCCCAATCGTAAACACCGATAGTGGTGTACACGTCGAGTTGTTCTATGAATACGGAATCCATGTTTTTTCACACTCCGTGACAGGTCGGATACCACTGTGGTAAGAAAGTTCGTATCATTGGATGTGTCCATTGACAGATGGATACGTGATACGTTCCGATCCATGATAGGTTTATCGATGAACGTGGGCGCACTATAGCAACGAATGCGGCACAAACTCTAGGGATTTCACATGACTGCACTGGCCATTGCCATCATCATCGCTGCCTACTTACTCGGCTCTGTTTCTAGTGCCGTCCTGGTTTGTCGTGCCTTTGGCTTACCCGATCCCAGAGATCAGGGGTCTAAAAATCCAGGCGCGACCAATGTTTATCGGCTCGGTGGACGGTTTGCGGCGGCACTGGTGCTGTTATGCGACATGCTCAAAGGCACGATCCCGGTGTGGCTTAGTTACTTAATCGGGATCAATCCTTTTTTATTGGGGCTAATCGCGATTGCTGCATGCCTTGGTCATATTTATCCGGTGTTTTTTCATTTTCGAGGCGGGAAAGGGGTTGCTACCGCGCTCGGCGCAATGGCACCGATCGGGTTAAGTCTCACTGGATTGCTGGTCGCCACCTGGGGGCTAGTCTTGGTCTTAACCGGCTATTCGTCATTAAGCGCGATCGTCACCGCGATTGTCGCCCCGTTATTTACCTGGTGGATTAAGCCGCAATTTACCATGCCTGTAGCCATGCTTTCTTGCCTGATTTTATTTCGCCATTACGACAATATCCGACGGTTGCTGGATGGAGAAGAAAAGCCTGTTTTACTTCGTTGGTGGCGGCGAGAGCGATAGAGCGCGATGCACCGAGCGAGATACCACCGTGCCTAAATCAAAAAAGACAGCCGATGGCTGCCTTTTGGGGATGATTGCACTATTTTCGCGATGGTGCGACTTATTGATTCGCCATGGGTTATCGCGTCATGTCATGAGTCTGTCTGTTCACTATCAACAGCCGCGAGTGTGTCTAGTGGCCAACGAGGCTGAGCTTTAACTCCGAGTCCCATATGCTCACCGTTTTTAAGTCGTTGCATGCCCGCGTAGGCGATCATCGCGCCATTATCGGTGCAAAATTCAGGGCGAGGATAGAATACATCGCCGCCACGTTTTTTGGTCAGCACATCGAGCTTTTCACGTAGATAACGATTAGCACTGACTCCACCGGCAACCACCAAACGATTCAGGCCACATTGGTCTAAGGCGCGTTTACACTTAATTGCCAGCGTATCGACGACTGCATCTTGGAATGCATAGGCAATGTCTGCTCGTGTTTGATCATCGGTGTCGTTGGCGGCAATGGTGTTGGCCGCGAAGGTCTTGAGGCCAGAAAAGCTGAAATCTAACCCTGGGCGGTCAGTCATCGGACGCGGAAAGGTAAAGCGGCCATGGGTGCCTTTTTCGGCGAGTTTAGACAGTAATGGGCCACCCGGGTAATCGAGATTCATCAGTTTCGCGGTTTTATCAAACGCCTCACCGGCAGCATCATCAATCGATTCACCTAAAATACGGTATTGGCCAATGCCTTTCACCTCTACTAATAAGGTGTGGCCGCCTGACACCAGCAAGGCGACAAAAGGAAAAGCGGGCGGATTGTCTTCAAGCATGGGCGCGAGTAAATGACCTTCCATATGGTGAACACCCACGGCGGGCACTTGCCATGCATACGCAAGACTGCGGCCAATGGTGGATCCAACCAGTAACGCACCCACTAAACCTGGGCCGGCAGTATAGGCGATGCCATCGAGTTGGTCGGGCGTAAGGTTCGCTTGCGCCATGGCCGCTTTAATTAAGGGCAAGGTCTTTTTGACATGATCGCGTGAGGCCAGCTCGGGAACAACGCCGCCATAATCGGCATGCAGTTTTACCTGACTGTAAAGTTGGTGTGACAAAAGCCCTGCCTGATCGTCGTAGATCGCAACGCCGGTTTCGTCACAAGATGTCTCTATGCCTAAAATGCGCATCATAACCTCAGGTTAACAGCCGATAGATTGTGTATTTAAGATCATTGCCCACATGATATAATGTGATGATCGAAGCGGAGAAGAGAGGGTCAGAATAGACTGACCGTGCGCGCAATCTTACATGGCTTAGAAGTAATTCGCTAGATGCGCTTTACATTCACCCCTTCTTCGGATTAGAATTTCGCACCATTTTTAATCAAGGCTGGCCAATTGTTCGCCAGCAGTAACTGACAACCCCCGAGGTGAAAGGCACATGCCAGTAGTTAAAGTACGTGAAAACGAACCATTTGACGTAGCACTGCGTCGCTTTAAGCGCTCTTGTGAAAAAGCAGGTATTCTTTCTGAAGTTCGCCGTCGTGAGAACTATGAAAAGCCAACTACCGTTCGCAAACGCGCTAAAGCCGCTGCTCAAAAGCGTCACCTGAAAAAGTTGGCACGCGAAAACCAACGCCGCGTACGTATGTACTAATAACGATAGATTCAGGAAAATGCTATGGAATTGCTTGAACGTCTAAAAGACGCGCAAAAAACGGCGATGAAACAAAAAGACAAAGCGCGCCTCGGTACGCTTCGTCTGGTAATGGCAGCAATCAAGCAGCAAGAAGTGGATACGCGTCAGTCGCTAAGCGATGATGAAATCCTGGCTGTGTTGACCAAAAATGTAAAGCAGCGCCGTGATTCCGTAGCCCAGTACCAAGCAGCCGGTCGTGACGACCTTGCCGATGTAGAGCTTGCTGAGATCGCGGTGATAGAAGAATTTCTACCCCAGCCTCTGAGCGATGACGACGTCGACGCATTGGTGAAAGCAGCCGTTGAAACAACGGGTGCCTCGTCAATGCAAGACATGGGCAACGTCATGGGGGTATTAAAACCCCAAGTACAGGGCCGTGCTGATATGGGGAAAGTAAGCCAGCGTGTCAAAGCACACCTAGGCTAGATGTTCCTCACTTTATAACAAGCCGTGCTTTCCATTATGGACGGCGCGGCTTGTTTGCTTCTCTCCTTATAAATTTCAGGTTATGGCAGGCAGAATCCCGCGCGCATTCATTGATGACTTGCTTTCACGTCTCGACATCGTTGAGATCATAGATGCACGGGTCAAGCTCAAGAAAAAAGGCAAAAACTATAGTGCCTGTTGCCCGTTCCATAACGAGAAAACCCCCTCATTCAGTGTGAGCCAGGATAAGCAGTTTTATCACTGCTTCGGATGTGGTGTGCACGGCAATGCGATTGACTTTATGATGGAATTCGAACGGCTCGAATTTCCGGAAGCGATCGAAGAGCTAGCCAGTGGTCTGGGTTTAGAGGTACCTCGCGAGCAGTCGTCGGGGGGTTCCGCACGGCCCAGCATGCCAAGTGATGATAAGCGCCAAATCTACGAGATGATGGAAGCCATTGCGCGTACCTACAGCGGTGAATTACGCACCGATGCTGGGCAAGTGGCCATCGATTATCTCAAACAGCGCGGATTATCCGGAGAAGTGGTAAAACAGTTTGGTGTCGGGTTCGTTCCTGATCAATGGGATACGATTAAGCGACGTTTTGGGCGCAGCCAAGCCGATCAGCAGCAACTGTTAACGGCAGGGATGCTGATTGAAAATGACAATGGCCATACTTATGACCGTTTTCGTGGCCGCATTATGTTCCCGATTCGCGATCGACGTGGTCGTGTGATTGGTTTTGGTGGCCGGGTATTGGGAGATGGCACGCCTAAATACCTTAACTCACCTGAAACCCCGATCTTTCATAAAGGTCGTGAGTTGTATGGTTTGTATGAGGTGATGCAGTCTTACCGCCACCCCGAACGTATTTTGGTGGTTGAAGGCTACATGGATGTGGTGGCGTTGGCGCAATTTGGCGTTGACTATGCGGTTGCCTCATTGGGGACCTCTACCACAGGTGAACATATTCAAACCCTGTTCCGGCAAACCAGTACTATACTGTGTTGCTACGATGGTGATCGTGCCGGTCGTGATGCGGCATGGCGTGCGATGGAGCAAGCCCTGCCTTATATTCATGATGGTCGGCAGCTGAAGTTTATGTTTTTGCCCGATGGCGATGATCCTGACTCCATGATCCGCCAAGAAGGGAAAGAAGGTTTTGAGCAGCGCTTAAGCGAGGCGCAAAGCTTATCGACCTTTATGTTTAATACCTTGCTCAAGCAGGTGGATACCAGTAGCCGAGAGGGCAAAGCCAAGCTAGCTAACTTAGCCGTGCCACTGATTGAGAAAGTGCCGGGTGATACGTTACGTCTTTATTTACGTAATACGTTAGGGCAAAAGCTCGGTATTATGGATGATCACCAGTTGGATACGCTAATCAGCCGGCAAGGACAACCTGTTAAGGTCCATGGTCAGCCTGACATTAAGCGTACACCCATGCGTGAGGTGATTGCCTTATTGGTGCAGTACCCCATGCTTGGTCAAGAAGTGCCGCCGTTACCCTCGGCAGACACCATTGATTTACCCGGGTTAGCGTTGTTAAACCCGCTCCTTGAGATCTGTCGACAGCGCCCCCATATCACTACCGGTCAGTTGCTAGAGCACTGGCGGGGAACCAAACAAGAAGCCTTGTTAGCCCGTTTGGCTGGCTGGGACCTACATGTTGACGATGAAAATGCGTCAGAACTTTTTTGCGATTCACTGGATAGAATACTCGCCCAGTGTGTCGAACAACAAATAGCCAAGTTGCAAGCGAAGTCAAATACCGTCGGCTTATCAGTCGAAGAGAAGCGGGAACTGATGCTCCTTATACAGAGCCAGTCCGTTTAGAAAGTAGCCAGCAAAGGTGACATTTGTTAAAATTGGCGGTTTGCGTTTCCGCATACTAAATTCTTCACTCAGACCCGAAGTTGGATATCGTCTATGGATCAAAATCCGCAGTCACAGCTAAAGTTGCTTGTCGCAAAAGGCAAGGAGCAAGGCTATCTGACCTATGCCGAAGTTAATGACCACCTCCCGGAAGACATTGTCGATTCCGACCAAATAGAAGACATCATTCAGATGATTAATGACATGGGCATTCAAGTGGTGGAAGCCGCGCCAGATGCCGATGAGTTAATGATGTCAGAAACCGTGGCCGACGAAGATGCAGCAGAAGCCGCGGCGGCAGCTCTATCGAGTGTGGAGAGCGAGATTGGTCGCACCACGGATCCCGTTCGCATGTACATGCGTGAAATGGGGACGGTCGAGCTGTTGACCCGTGAGGGCGAGATCGATATTGCCAAGCGTATCGAAGATGGCATCAATCAGGTGCAGTGTTCGGTGGCGGAATATCCGGCCTCGATTGCTTCACTGCTTGATCAATTCGACAAAGTTGAAGCCGAAGAGCTTCGCTTAACCGACATCATTTCGGGATTTATCGATCCCGAACAGGACAATGTCGCCCCGACCGCGACCCATATCGGCTCCGAGCTCAGTGAAAAAGAGCTGGATGACGAAGATGAAGACGACGACAAAGACGATAGCGACGAAGACGATGAGAGTGAGGAAGATGTCGGTATCGATCCTGAGCTCGCACGTGAAAAGTTCAGCGAATTGCGTCGTACTTATTCGGCAATGGAAACCGCGATTCAGAAGTACGGGCGTTATGACGACCGCACTAAATCATCGATCGAAGAATTGTCTGAGACATTTAAACAGTTCCGTCTGATCCCCAAACAGTTTGATCGTTTGGTAAAAGACATGCGTCAGACCATGGACAAGGTTCGCACCCAAGAGCGTTTGGTGATGCGTCTTTGTGTCGATCAGGCGAAAATGCCGAAGAAAACCTTTGTGCAACTGTTTGGCGGTAACGAGTCGTCAGATGCATGGATTGACCAAGCACTTAATTCAGGCAAGCCTTACGCAGAGCGTGTCGCACGTTACGAAGAAGATCTACGCCGTTGTGTGCAGAAGCTAAAAATTATCGAAGACGAAACTGGCCTGTCGGTCGAGCGTATCAAAGATATTAGCCGTCGCATGTCCATTGGTGAAGCGAAAGCACGCCGTGCCAAGAAAGAAATGGTTGAGGCGAACTTGCGTTTGGTGATTTCGATTGCGAAAAAATACACCAACCGTGGCTTACAATTCTTGGATCTGATTCAAGAAGGTAACATTGGCTTGATGAAAGCGGTGGATAAGTTCGAATACCGCCGTGGTTATAAATTCTCAACCTATGCTACTTGGTGGATTCGTCAGGCGATCACACGCTCGATTGCAGACCAAGCACGGACCATTCGTATTCCGGTGCATATGATTGAGACCATCAACAAGCTCAACCGTATTTCGCGCCAAATGCTGCAGGAAATGGGCCGCGAGCCGTTACCGGAAGAATTGGCAGAGCGGATGCTGATGCCAGAAGATAAAATCCGCAAAGTGCTGAAAATTGCCAAAGAGCCGATATCGATGGAAACACCGATTGGTGATGATGAAGATTCACACTTAGGTGATTTTATCGAAGACACCACGTTGGAACTGCCTATGGATTCGGCGACGTCGAACAACCTTAAGATGGCAACCAATGATGTCTTAGCCGGTCTTACGCCACGCGAAGCGAAAGTACTGCGTATGCGCTTTGGTATTGAAATGAATACTGACCATACGCTGGAAGAAGTGGGTAAACAGTTTGATGTGACTCGTGAGCGTATTCGTCAGATTGAGGCGAAAGCGCTACGTAAACTTCGTCATCCAAGCCGCTCAGAAACACTGCGCAGCTTCTTGGACGAATAAAGTGATACCTGTTTAGCGGAAAGCGGTTAAGCGTAACAGCTGTTTAGCACCGCAGCGGTTTAGTGTAATAACAAAAAGGCGAGCCACTGGCTCGCCTTTTTTTGGGTTTATTGTCGTGATTTTTCTCGTGGACCAACCCCACACATCGTGGCCGATTAACCTTATCTGCGTTAAGTAATAAACAGCGTCGCCAAGCCTAAAAAGGCAAGCAAGCCGACCACATCGGTGATGGTGGTGAGCGCCATGCCGCCCGCTAACGCCGGATCGATATTGTATTTTTTCAGCAATGTCGGTATTGCGACCCCAGCAATGCCCGCGATAAATAGGTTGACCAGCATTGCACCGGAAATAATTAACCCTAACTCAATACTGCCTTTCCAAACCACCACAATGCCACCAATAATAGCGGACCAAATCAGCCCGTTCATCAACCCCACGGTGGCTTCTTTGGCCAGTAACCAGCGGGTGTTGGAATCACCGATATGGCCGACGGCAAGCCCTCGGATCACCAGTGCGACCGTTTGGTTACCCGCTACACCACCCATAGAAGGGACGATGGTCATTAAAACGGCGATTGCCGCCATTTTATCCAGGGTGCCTTCAAACATATTAGAGACGGACGCCGCGGTTAGGGCGGCGAGCACATTGATCCCAAGCCAAATGCTACGACGACGTGCACTTTTAAAAGCCGGTGCAAAGGTGTCTTCCTCGTCATCCAAGCCTGCCATACTCATCATCGAATGCTCGGCATCTTCACGAATAATATCGACGACATCATCAATGGTAATCCGACCGACGAGGTGATTACGCTCGTCGACAACAGGGGCGGAAACCCAGTTACGACGCTCAAACAAATGGGCGACATCGCCATCATCCATGGTGACGCTGATCGCTTCATCAGGATCCTCCATGATGTCAGCAATGGCGACATCCGGCTGATTCACCAAGAGGGCACTGATAGGCAAATTACCGATTAATCGGCCATTGGGATCAATCACGTACAAGGTATCGGTGGTATCGGGTAACTCACCGCGCATGCGCAAATAGCGTAAGACCACGTCCACGGTGACATCATCACGAATAGTGACGACGTCGGTGTTCATGATCCCGCCTGCAGACTCCTCAGGATAGGAAAGGGCTTGTTGCACCCGCGTCCTATCTTGGGAATCCATTTGCGCTAGCACATCTTGAGAAACGTCCTGAGGCAAGCTACGCAGCAAGTAGGCGACATCATCGGTCTCCATGCCCTCGGTGGCTGCCGCAAGCTGATCGGGCGCCATCCGCACCATGATACCGTCTTTAACGTCCTCCGAGAGCTCATCAAGGATTTCCCCCTGATCCTCTGGATCGGTTAATTGCCACAGAACAAGACGCCCTTTTGGCGGCGATGCTTCTAGCAGGTGGGCGGTATCTTCCGGCTCCATGTCCTCAAGCATGCGACGTACGCGTACGAACATCCCTTGCTCAAGGAGTTGAGTGACTTCTTGGAGACGTTGGTGGGTTTGGTTACTTTGTTCTTGTTCTGTTGACTCTGCCATCGGTCACTCCCCCAAATGCAATGACTAAAATTCTAACCCAATCAGGGGTGTCTGTCTCATGACAAATCGGTTGAAGGCGGGAATTGTGGGCAATGAACGCACAGGCTTACGTCGTGGCGTGAGAGGTGACCGTGTCTTCGTCAAATCCCGCCTCAAATAACGCTTTGACTGCATCTAGGGCTAACGCTGACTGAGGGCCATAGGCCGACACTGTGATCGTTTCGCCTTGTGCTGATTCGAGCATCAGCATCGCCATCACACTGTCTGCATTAGCGGACTTAGTGTCGGTTTGTAGGGTGACTTGCGCATCATAGTCTTGCACTAACTCAACCAGCTTTATCGCGGCGCGGGCATGGAGGCCAAGGCGATTACGGACACAGACCTGTGCTGACAAGGCGGTCATCCTTGTTGCTCCAACGTGCGATGACGGATTTGCACCTGTTCGCCTAACTCATGAAAATAATCAGATAAATACTGGGCAACATAGACAGAGCGATGTTTACCACCGGTACAGCCGATTGCTACGGTCACATAACTGCGGTTGTTATTTTTAAGCGCCGGGAGCCAAGACTCTAAAAAGCCCTTAATTTGCGCGATCACCATTGCGACATCTGGCTGAGCGGCAAGAAACATGCGGACGGGTTTTTCTAAGCCAGTATGGGGTCGTAACGTGGGCTCCCAATGCGGGTTGGGTAAAAAGCGAACATCAAACACATAATCGGCATCGGCGGGCAAGCCATGCTTGAAGCCGAACGATTCAAATACCATGACAAGATCGTTGCTGGTGCGGCCAAGCACCAAGGCACGCACAGATTCACTCAAATCGTGGATAGAGAGCCCGGATGTGTTGATAACGCGATCGGCATGAGCTTTTATCGGTGCCATCTGTTGCTTTTCGGCTTGGATCGCTTGCTCAAGCGACAAATTATGTCGCGATAACGGATGCAAACGCCGTGTTTCACTGAATCGTTTGATCAGATCCTTGTCATCCGCATCCAAATAATAAAGTGTCACATCGCAGACTTGTCGTAATGCCTCTAAAGTATCCGCGATCGGCTCTTTCGCATTCGGAAGGTTACGGATATCTAAACTCACCGCGATTTTGGCGTCGGCGTCATCTTGTGACACGACAAAGTCACGCAGCAAGTTAACGGGTAAATTGTCGACGCAATAGTAGCCAAGATCCTCGAGTACCCTTAGCGCCACTGACTTGCCTGAGCCAGAGCGGCCACTGACAATTTTTAGCATCATAATGTTCCCCGTTAGCCTGATGGCTTATTGCGTAATAATGTTGTAGAGCTCTTGGTCTGAGTCAGCACTGCGAAGTTGACGACATAGCTGTTTATCGTTCAGCTTCTCCGCAATACTCGAAAGGGTTTGTAAGTGCACCTTACATTGCTCATCGGGTACCAGTAACGCGAATAGCAAATCCACCGGACGTTTGTCGACTGCATCAAACTCGATAGGTTCCGCACATTGCAACAACACCCCGATAGCCTGTTGGCTCTCAAGTGTTCGCCCATGTGGGATAGCAATCCCCGCGCCAATGCCTGTGGTGCCGAGTTTTTCACGGCTTAGCATGCATTCAAACAATTTTTGCGCGTTAGTGCCCATTTTATCCGCAGCAACCTGACTAATAATTTCCAGGGCGCGTTTTTTGCTGGAGCAGTGGACAGCACTACGCGTGCAGTCCACTGAAAGTACATCTTTAAGTTCCATAGCCTAATGCTGTTTGAGCTTTTCTTTGTGTTTACTCAGTTGTTTAACCAGTTTATCGGTCAACCCGTCAATGGCCGCATACATGTCTTGCGACTGTGCTTTCGCATGGAGCTCGCCGTTATTTACATGGAGCGTTGCCTCTGCGATTTGGTCAAGCTTTTGAACATTCAGTACAACATGGACATTGTTAATGTGCTCGAAAAAGCGCTCGAGTTTAGCAAATTTGGTTTCCACATACTCGCGCAATGGTGGCGTGATGTCGACAGACTGTCCAGTCAGGTTGATTTGCATACACATTTTCCTTCTGTTGAGGCGTCTACAATAGACGCTTGCGCTGGTTTGACGGCGCAATGCCAAGTGACTCTCGGTACTTGGCAATGGTCCGTCTTGCAACTTTAATGCCTTGCTCGGCCAGCAATGCGGCAATCTTGCTATCACTGAGTGGCTTGTTTGCCGGCTCGTCAGCGACCAATTTTTTTATGAAGGCCCGAATCGCCGTCGATGAGCATTCACCGCCATTGTCGGTGCTCACATGGCTGGAGAAAAAGTATTTCAGCTCGAAAATACCGCGAGGCGTATGCATATACTTTTGTGTGGTGACACGGGAAATGGTCGACTCGTGCATATCCACATCAAGGGCAATATCATTCAAGACCATGGGCTTCATGGCCTCCTCGCCGTATTCAAAAAAGTCATGTTGGTGCTCAACGATACAGCGCGTCACCTTAAGTAAGGTGTCATTGCGGCTTTCCAAGCTCTTAATCAGCCATTTTGCTTCTTGTAAGTGTGAACGAATAAATTGGCCATCAGATGCACTGCAGCCATTGCGTCCGTAAGCGGCATATTGCTCGTTCACTTTCAGTTTAGGCACACTATCTGGGTTAATTTGTACCACCCATTGGCCTTGGTGTTTAAACACGGATACATCAGGGACCACGTACTCAGCTTCGTTGGTGACAATTAAGTTACCCGGGCGAGGCTCTAAACTGTGGATGAGCTGCATCACCGCTTTAAGCTCCGGCTCTTTTAGACGGGTTTCTCGCATGAGTTGGCGATAATCGCGATTGGCAAGTAAGTCCATATGTTCGGTCAAGACCTTGCGCGCGTCTGCCAGCCAGGGCGTATTGTCATCATAGGTGGCCAGTTGCAGCATTAAACATTCTTGCAGTGAACGCGCCGCAATCCCCAGAGGATCAAAGTGCTGGACGCGTTTAAGCACCGCTTCAACTTCATCCAGTTCAATATCATCACTGCCGAGGCTATCTAAAATATCCTCGGTACTGACTGAGAGATAGCCTTGGTCATCCACCGCATCAATGATAGCCATGGCAATCACGTGATCGTTTTCGGAAAATGGCGTGAGCTCAAGCTGCCATTTTAAATAGTCATATAGCGTCTGCGTGGTTTCCCCTTGATAAACGGGCTGATCATCATATCCACCCACACCGGTATTGCCGGTGCCAGCAGAGTATAAGTGGTCCCATGTCGTATCAACTGGGAGATCATCCGGCATTTCGTTTTTTTCGAACGCATCGGATGTTTCCATGGTATCGGCACTGGCGGTTGCCGTTTCTTGTGAGGCCGCATGCTGATCGTGCTGACTATCACGTTGATCCGTGTCTTGCTCTTGGCCTTCGTCATGTTCCAATAGAGGGTTGGATTCCAACGCTTCTTGGATCTCTTGTTGCAAATCCAACGTCGACAGCTGCAACAGACGAATCGCCTGTTGCAGTTGTGGTGTCATTGCGAGTTGTTGTCCAAGCTTAAGCTGAAGCGTGGGTTTCATAGAGGCTTTACACCTTTCCTTTTTCAACGACCAAAGAGGTTAAAAACGCTTGCTCTGGTCAACAGAGCAAGCGCTTTATTTAACTATAGCCTTGATTGGCATTTTTTAGCGTGAGCCGATCCTACAATTTGAACTGATCGCCCAAGTAAACCCGTTTAACGTGATCATCATTGAGCACCTCATCAGGCGTGCCGTGTGCAATCAAGTGACCTTGGCTGACAATGTAAGCGTGCTCACAGACACTGAGCGTCTCGCGTACATTGTGATCAGTGATGAGCACACCGAGACCACGGTCACGTAAGTGTTCAATGATTTTTTTTATATCGATAACCGAAATCGGGTCAACCCCAGCGAAGGGCTCATCAAGCAAAATAAATTTAGGGTTCGCGGCGAGGGCGCGCGCAATTTCAACCCGCCGGCGTTCACCCCCAGAAAGCGCCATGCCTAAGCTGTCACGAATATGTTGGATATTAAACTCGTCCAACAAGTCTTCGGCTTTGTCCTGACGTTCTTCTTTAGTCAAGGATTTACGCGTTTGTAGCACCGCCATGAGATTATCGTAGACGCTGAGTTTACGAAATATCGACGCTTCTTGCGGTAAGTAACCGATCCCCAAGCGAGAGCGATTGTGCATGGGTTGAATGCTGATGTCTTTATCATCGATATAAATCGCCCCCTCATCACGGGCCACTAAGCCCACAATCATATAAAATGAGGTGGTTTTTCCCGCACCATTCGGGCCAAGCAGACCGACGATTTCACCGGATTTCACTTCCAAGCTTACATCGGCGACGACCTTTCGCCCTTTATAACTTTTTGCCAAGTTGGCCGCTGTCAGTGTTGCCATGTGGCCTCTTATTCCGCGTCTGACTCAGATGAATCGTTATTGGATGAATTTTTTTTACTTGTCGGCTGTAAAATCGTGGTGACCCGTTTGTTGCTATCACTCTCGGCAACCAATTGTTGTTTGTCGATTTCGTAGGTGATCACATTGCCCTCTACCTGGTTGCCACTTTGCTCGAGCATCGCATTGGTCGACATTTTGAGATATTCATTACCGACTTCATAACGCAGTTTGTTCGCTTCGCCATGAATCTGTTTGCCGTCATCCATGGTTTGCTCAAAGGTTGCCGGTTTACCATAGGCTTCGATGGTTTCACTGCCATCTTTCCCCTCCAGGCGGATAACGATCAGTTTATCGGCCAAGATTTTAATGCTGCCTTGGGTGAGCACGACATCTTGTGTGAAGGTCACCGTATTGGTGGCCATGTCCAAATGCTGACTTTCAGATTGAATGTGAATAGGTTGCTCGGTGTCGCTACTCAGCGCTAGTGAGTAGTGCGAAAATAGCAACATCGCACCTGCTAGTGCTTTAACGAGGGGTCGTTTCATATCGGCCTTTAACATCGTCTAACAATTCCATCTGGTGGCTACCGAAGTTGCCCTTCACGCGTTTTCCTGTGGTTTGAAAACGGGTGCCCGTGATGGTGGTAGGACTATCGGACCAAAAATCTCGTGTTGTGAGGTTTAAGGTCACAGAGTCGGTGGTTACCGAATCAATTTGTGCATTCGGCAGTAAATTAAAAATACGGACATTGCCCGTCATAGTGAGCAGGTGCTCGTCCGATAAAACGGCGTAGTTTGCGCTCACACGCCACTCTTCATCTTGGCCGTCTTGATAGGTCCAAAGTACAGGCTCATTAAAATGGGTCTCATCGATTTTGGCGTAGTGCTCAAGATGCTTGGCTTCAACGGTATAACTACGCACACCGTCAGCAGTATACTGCACCGTTTCAATGTCTTCGCCGGTAAACAAAGGCTTTTCTGCATCAGGGGTGACCTGTTGCACCTTTTGCCAACGGTGCTGGGCCAATAGGTAATAGCCGCTGAGTGCACAAAGCACGATCAGTAAAAGCAGGCCTAGCCGCCGAGTCATACACTCAAACCTTTGTGTTGATCGAGCTCGCCACGGGCTTCTAGCAGCAAATCACAGACCTCTCTCACCGCGCCAAACCCACCACCAATGTGGGTGACATGATCAGCACGCGATTTTAGCAGTGGGTGGCCATCTGCGACGCAACAAGACAGCCCCACTTTTTCCATCACTGGCCAGTCAATCAAATCGTCACCAATATAAGCTGTGTGTGCGGGAAGTACATCACAGTGCGAACACAAATCTTGGTACGCGGCTAACTTGTCGCTTTGGCCTTGATACACATGTTTGACACCCAGTGTGCGCATTCGGTTCTCAACGATCTGAGATTGGCGGCCTGTAATGACAGCAACTTCAATCCCGGCGTTCATCAATGATTTTATGCCGTAGCCGTCGCGGGTATGGAATGCTTTGAGCTCTTCGCCTTGATTGCCCATATAGACGCGACCATCAGAAAAAACCCCATCAATATCACAGATGAGTAATTGAATGGCAGCGGCACGCTGGAATACGTCGGCGGCGATAGGGCCGTACAGCGTTTCAATTACGGTAGAAGCCATTAGATCACTCCGGCTTTTAAAAGGTCATGCATGTTAAGGGCGCCAAGCAGCTGGCCGTCTTTGGCAACCAACAGCCCGTTAATTTTTCGCTCTTCCATGAGTTTAAGTCCTTCTGCCGCGAGCAACTCCGGCTCAATCGTCACCGGGCCTTTTGACATCACCGAGCCAATGGTGGTGGTATGCAAATCAATTCGCATATCTAACAAGCGGCGTAAGTCACCGTCGGTAAAAATGCCGGTCAGCTGTTGATCAGCATCGACGATAGCGGTCATCCCCAAGCCCTTTTCAGACACTTCTAATAAAGCATCGCGCACGGTGGCTGTTTCGGGTACCTCGGGTAAACGCGCGCCTTGATGCATCAAATCACTGATGCGCAGTAACAGCTTGCGTCCTAATGCACCGCCCGGGTGCGAAAGCGCAAAGTCATTCGCGGTAAAGCCCCTTGCTTGCATCAAGGCCATGGCAAGGGCATCGCCCATTACTAAGGTGGCAGTGGTGCTCGAGGTAGGAGCTAATGCCAGTGGGCAAGCTTCTTGCGGGACATGAATGTTGAGATTCACTTTTGCTAACTGCCCCATGCTAGATTGCGCATTGCCCGTCATACAGACTAACGGAATGCCCAAGCGTTTAATCACGGGTAGCAAGGTTAATATCTCACCGGCCTCGCCGGAATTAGAGATCGCGAGCACCACATCGCCTTGGTTGATCATGCCTAAATCACCATGGCTTGCTTCGCCAGGATGGACAAAAAACGCAGGCGTTCCAGTGCTGGCGAGGGTGGCGGCAATTTTTTTGCCAATATGGCCTGACTTACCCATTCCCATCACCACCACTTTGCCGGTGGCGTTCAGCATCAGCTGGCAAGCCGCCTCAAAACGATCATCAATGGCGGCTTTTAATTGTGCAATCGCGTCTTGCTCAATGTTAAGGACATCCAGCCCGGCGCGGCGAAAGTCAAAACTGTATTCACTCATTGTACTGTGTCCGTTTAGGCGGCAGCGTTAATAAATAGGTAACTTTGGTAACCGATATAACAAAGTAAGAAAACGGCGCCTTCGATGCGATTAATACTGCGTGATTTGCCCAACGCAAACACCAGCAACATAATAGACAGCACCAGCATAATATAATAATCACGACTCATGGCATATTCGCTGATCGCTGAGGGGTTGAGTAACCCAGGAATGGCCATGACCGCGAGAATATTAAACACATTCGAGCCGATGATATTACCCACCGCCAAATCATCTTCACCCTTCATGACGCCGGCAATCGAAGCGGCAAGCTCAGGAAGGCTGGTGCCAATGGCGATAATGGTCAAGCCAATCACCAGATCACTCATGCCAAAATACTGAGCGATGGTAACCGCGGAGTCGACCACTTGATCCGATGACAGCAACAGTAAAGGCAAGCCGATAATAATCCATATCGCCGCTTTCAGGTTGCTAACATCATTAGGAATGTCAGACTGCTGATCGGCCAATATTGGGTCGGAATCACCTGAATCTTTACCAATTTTAATCATCATTAAAATAAAGATCACAAACAGTGTGATCAGTCCCACCCCTTCGAAAAACCCTAGATGATTATTCCAAAGCAAGGCCCCCGCGAGGACGGTGACCCCAAGCATCAGTGGCAGTTCACGGCGAATAATGGTCGACCCAATCGACAGCGGCTTGATCAGCGCGGTAAAACCAATAATAAGCGCTATGTTGGCGATATTTGAGCCTAAAACGTTCCCCACTGCGGTATCGGTTTTATCGGCGAGGGCAGCGTTGGCAGATACCATCATTTCCGGTGCCGACGATCCCATGGCGAGAATCGTCATGCCGATGATTAAAGGCGAAACGCCGTAGTTTTTCGCGATTGCAGCCGCGCCAAAGACCAGTCGATCGGCACTCCATACCAGCACGATGAGTCCAACAATGAGTATGGCAACCGCTATAACCATGACACCTATCCTTTGCGTTGTGAATTTGGTTCAAATGAGGGGCAATTCTGACGGTTAAAGGGGGAAATGTGAAGCAAAAAGCCCCCATGTGAGTTATCAATTCCGGCATTTTCCACCCACTGACTTACGGATACGATAAAGATGGTTCACCATGAAGCGGGTTGCTGTGACAGGATCATCTTGATGTTGCCGCCGTGGAACGGCCACCGATAAACGGCCGCCTGCTCGCGATTAACGATTGCGCCACGGTTAAGGTTTGTATTGCAGCTAAGGCTGGTATCGTCGCCAAGGCTTATATCGCGGCTAAGGCGCGTCACAGGGCAAGGGGCGCACATTGACCTCGTCTTGACATATAAACCGTTTGTTGGCTGCTATTATCAGGGGTGGGTCACGTCCTGCTTGGCCCGATACGCAGGCTGGCTTGTGTTAGGCGGGGTGACACCTTATTATCAGCCACTTCATTTTGTTCCTTTCCAACCATGAGATGCGGCCATGGCAGCAAAGAGCCTGATAGATATCAATGGGATGACATTCTCACGGGGTGACCGATGCATTTTTGATCATGTCGACTTGCAGGTACCACGTGGGCAAATCACCGCGATTATGGGGCCCTCAGGTATCGGTAAAACCACGTTACTACGCTTGATCGCCGGCCAGCTAAAGCCAGACGCCGGTGATATTATTTTTGATGGCCACTCCATTCCCTCGCTAGGGCGTCGCCAATTATTCGATGTCCGCCAGCGCATGAGTATGCTCTTCCAATCAGGCGCCCTGTTTACCGATATGTCGGTATTCGATAATGTTGCCTTCCCGCTGCGCGAACACACAGACTTGGATGAATCCATGATTCATACCATTGTAATGCTAAAGCTTGAGGCGGTGGGATTAAGAGGGGCTGCCGCATTAATGCCCAGCGATCTCTCAGGCGGTATGGCCCGTCGAGCGGCTCTGGCCCGTTCAATTGCCCTTGATCCTGAGCTCATTTTGTTTGATGAACCCTTTGTAGGACAAGATCCCATTACCATGGGCGTGCTGGTGACCTTGATTCGTCAACTCAACCAAGCACTAGGACTAACGTGTGTGGTCGTTTCACATGACGTGCCTGAAGTGATGAGCATTGCCGATAAAGTGTATCTTTTGGCCGATAGCCGTATTATCGCCAGTGGATCGCCGCAATCGTTGCGAGATAATCCAGACCCTTGGGTGCAGCAGTTTTTAGAAGGGCATGCCGATGGACCCGTGCCATTTCGTTATCCCGCGGGTGAGTTAAAGCAGGAGATTTTCGGTGATTAAAACACAAATCGCGGACATGGGTCGTCGAACCATGCGTGTGGCTGAGTCAATGGGCCGCGCCACCTTTGTGATGACCGGTGCGCTGGTGGGGCGTCCTCAACCGAGTAAAACCTTCCCACTGCTTATTCAACAACTCTATTCTGTCGGAGTACGCTCACTCGCGATCATTATTGTCTCCGGGTTATTTATCGGCATGGTATTAAGCCTGCAAGGGTATTTAGTCTTGTCGGACTTTGGTGCCGAGACCAGCCTTGGGCAAATGGTTGCTTTATCGTTACTGCGCGAGCTTGGCCCTGTGGTCACAGCGCTGCTATTTGCTGGGCGGGCGGGATCCGCGCTGACCGCTGAAATTGGCTTGATGAAAGCCACCGAGCAGCTATCGAGTTTAGAAATGATGGCGGTTGATCCGCTGCGTCGTGTTATTGCGCCCCGGTTTTGGGCCGGCGTCATCGCCATGCCCTTACTGGCGGTGATCTTTATGCTGGTCGGGATTTGGGGCGGCGAGCTGGTCGGGGTAGACTGGAAAGGCATTGATCATGGCAGCTTTTGGTCGGTGATGCAGGCATCGGTCGACCTTGGCTACGATGTGGGTAACGCGCTGATCAAAAGCCTCGTTTTTGCTATCGCCGTGACCTGGATTGCACTTTTTAACGGTTATGATGCCACGCCAACCTCGGAAGGGATCAGCCGCGCGACCACACGTACTGTGGTACATTCATCGCTGGCCGTACTCGGCCTAGACTTTGTCCTTACTGCACTCATGTTTGGGAATTAATCATGCAACAGAGTCGTAAAACAGAATTTTGGGTAGGCTGCTTTGTGATCGCAGGGATTGCAGCGCTATTAGCCCTTGCGTTTCAAGTCGCCGATGTTCAGCGTTGGGGGCGGGCAGACACCTACACCCTCACCGCTGAGTTTGACAATATTGGTGGGTTAAAAGTGCGCTCCCCTGTCAAAGTGGGGGGCGTTACTGTTGGCCAGGTAACGGATATTTCGCTCAATCCAGACACCTATGTCCCACAAGTGACACTGCAAATCAGTGAAGAAGCGGGACGTTTCCCGGAATCGAGCTCGGCGTCGATCTACACTGCAGGGCTGCTGGGCGAGCAATATATCGGTATTACCCCAGGGTTTGTCGATGAAGCGCTCGGCATTGGCTATTTAGAGGCGGGAGAAAAAATCCAAGACACCAAGTCGGCCCTTGTCTTAGAAGATTTGATTGGTCAGTTCCTCTACAGCATGGGTGACAAGGAGTAAATGGCATGAGAAAGACACTTATCGCATTTGGCTCGGCGCTGAGCTTAATGTTAGTCAGCCTTGGACAGACGGTACAGGCCAGTGAGCCGGTCGACCAATCCAACCCATATCAGCTGATCGAACAAGTCGCAGAGAATACGTTTTCGCGCATACGCAAAGATCGCACCCTGCTCCGTGCTGATCCCGATTTATTACGTGATGTCGTCAAAGACGAACTCCTACCTTATATCCATACGCGCTATGCGGCGTCGCTGATATTAGGCGCCCAGTATTATCGCAAGGCAACGCCTGAACAGCGCGATGCATTTACCGAGGCCTTCACCGAGTACATGATTGCCTCCTATGCACAGATTTTACTCGAATATGACGACCAAACCATTGAGGTTCAAAAGGATAAACCGATTGATCCGAATGATAAAATTGTCAAAGTTCGCGTCGATATGACTGACGCATCACGTCCGCCTATTCGTCTGGATTTTAGCTTACGTAAAAATACGCGGACAGGAAATTGGCAAGCGTATGACGTGACGGCTGAAGGGGTCAGTATGATCCAATCGAAGCAGTCTGAGTGGAAGACACCACTGCGTCGTGATGGTATTGATGCCGTGGTCGAACAATTAAAAGAGATCGCCAAGCGGCCCATCCGTCGTGAAGATAAACAAAAACAGGATGCATCATGAGCGTCAACTTGACGGCTGGCAGCGAGCAGCACTATCACTTGTCAGGACGGCTTGATCGTGACACAGTGCCTGCCTTTTGGCGTCAGCGTCACCAATGGATCCCAACCGATAACGCCTTAACGTTAGACTTAAGTGCGTTATCACGTGTGGATTCAGCAGGAATGGCGATGTTGCTCCACCTTGATCGTACGCTGCGTCATCAAGGACAGCAGGTACGGTATCAAGGGATGCCTGAACAGCTAAAACTATTGTTAACGCTGAGTAATTTAGACACATTTTTTGACGATGC
Organism: Salinivibrio costicola subsp. alcaliphilus; assembly: GCF_001996185.1. Taxonomy (NCBI): domain Bacteria; kingdom Pseudomonadati; phylum Pseudomonadota; class Gammaproteobacteria; order Vibrionales; family Vibrionaceae; genus Salinivibrio; species Salinivibrio costicola. The sequence continues at coordinate 17,498 of NZ_MUFR01000016.1, read as the reverse complement.
GGAGCATCAACAAGGAGTTTAAACGTGGAAGCAAGCGACGTGAAAGCCATTTTAGAGGCCGCTTTTTCAGAACAGGCTCAGTCAGTGGACGAGCTGCATGTGAAAGGTGATGGCAGCCACTTTGAGGTCATCGCTGTTGCAGAGATGTTTGACGGTATGTCACGCGTAAAAAAGCAACAAACGATCTATGGTCCGCTAACGGATCACATTGCGCGTAATGATATTCATGCGGTCAGCATTAAAGCGATGACACCGGCTGAGTGGGCACGCGATAAAAAGCTGATGCAGTTGTAAGAGGATATGATGCAAAAGTTTCGAGTGACGGGCAATGGCCCGCTTAAAGGTGATGTGGCCATTTCTGGCGCAAAAAATGCCGCCCTCCCGATTTTATTTGCTTCATTACTGGCTGAAGAGCCAGTCGAAGTCGCGAATGTCCCTAAGTTACGCGATATTGACACAACGATGGCCCTGTTATCACGCTTAGGGGCCAAGGTGAGTCGCAATGGGTCAGTGCATGTTGATGCCAGTGAGATTACTGAGCTCTGTGCGCCTTATGATCTCGTGAAAACCATGCGTGCGTCTATTTGGGCACTTGGGCCGTTAGTCGCTCGCTTCGGTAAAGGCGAAGTGTCTTTGCCTGGCGGTTGTGCGATTGGCGCGCGGCCCGTGGATTTGCACATTAACGGCCTTGAACAGCTCGGTGCCACCATCACGTTGGATGAGGGCTATGTGCGTGCAACCGTCGATGGTCGCTTGCAAGGCGCGCATATCGTGATGGACAAAGTCAGCGTCGGTGCGACAGTCACCATCATGAGTGCGGCGACGTTAGCGCAAGGCACCACGCTGATTGAAAACGCGGCGCGTGAGCCAGAAATTGTCGATACGGCCAAGTTCCTCAACATGTTGGGGGCAAACGTCACGGGGGCAGGCACCGATCGCATTGAGATTGAAGGCGTAGAGCGTCTTGGCGGCGGTAAGCACACCGTGGTGGCAGATCGCATTGAAACCGGCACCTTCTTGGTCGCGGCCGCGGTGTCTGGTGGGCATATTGTGTGTCGCCATACTTCGCCAGAGTTACTCGAAGCGGTCCTTCATAAATTGGAAGAAGCCGGTGCCAAGGTGGTGACGGGTGATGACTTTATCGAATTAGACATGACAGACCGCGAGCTCAAAGCCGTGAACGTGCGTACCGCGCCACATCCGGGCTTTCCAACCGATATGCAAGCTCAGTTTAGCTTGCTGAACTTGGTGGCCAAAGGCACTGGAATAATCACCGAAACCATCTTTGAAAACCGCTTTATGCATGTGCCGGAATTACAACGTATGGGCGCTCATGCAGAGATTGAAGGCAATACCGTGATCTGTGGTGACACCGATAGCCTAAGCGGGGCACAAGTGATGGCGACGGATCTGCGCGCCTCTGCCAGCTTGGTAATTGCCGGCTGTATTGCAAAGGGCGAAACCTTGGTGGATCGTATTTATCATATCGATAGAGGCTATGAGCGTATCGAAGATAAACTGCAGGCTTTAGGAGCTAAAATAGAGCGCATTGACGCCGATGAAGCGAACGAGTCCAGTGATATCGCAGGCTAATTGGCCTTCATGCCTTAACACAAAAAACGCCAGCCCTCACAGGCTGGCGTTTTTTTATGGGCGCCTATTTTCGCTATGCGTTGATTAACGCTGCTGGCGTTCATCGCCCACTTTGACCGGCAAGGTCAGGGTTTCACCGTCTCTGATCAGCGTAATGTTAAGCGTTGAGCCAGGACGTGTATCGGTCACCATATCCATCGCACCGCGTGCACCGCGCACCGGCTTGTCGTTAATTTGAATAATCAAATCTTGAGGCTGAATCCCCGCTTTTTCTGCAGGTCCGTTTTTATCAAGCCCAGCGACCATGACCCCACGTTGCTGCTCGGCATCTAATAATCGGGCCATCACCGGGTTTACATCACGGCCATCGATACCAATATAGCCGCGGATCACTCGGCCATCGGCAATCAGTTTATTCATGATTTTTGCGGTTAAACGGTAAGGGATCGCAAAGGAAATGCCATAGGTTTCAAGGTCGGTTGCTTGTTGAAAAGAGGCGGTATTGATGCCGACGAGCTCACCGCGACTGTTTACCAGCGCCCCGCCAGAGTTCCCTCTGTTAATGGCCGCATCGGTTTGGAGAAAATCCTGGCGACCATAAAAGCTCATCCCGGTCCGGCCGGTAGCGGAAATGATGCCATAGGTGGTGGTTTGCCCTAAATTATACGGATTGCCGATGGCGAGCACGGTATCGCCCACCGTGGGTTGATAATTTTGATTGACCGGGATCACGGGGAGATTTTCGGCTTGAATTTTGAGCACGGCTAAGTCCGTACGCTGGTCTTTACCCACCATCTGTGCCGTGAAAATACGCCCATCTTGCAAGGCGACGATCACTTGGTCGGCTTCGGCGACAACATGATAGTTGGTGACGATATAGCCTTTAGCGCTCATGAGCACCCCAGAGCCTAATCCTTGGGTATTAAGCTCTAATTTATCGTTACCGGTATAATTACGGGTGTAGATATTGACGACCGCCGGTGAGGCGCGCTTGACCGCATAGCTAAAGGACACCAGTTCTGCCGTGTCTTGGTCGTCGCTTTCAATAAAAGACAGTTCGGATAACACGCCCGAGCGCAAATCAGGCACCGCGACTAATAGCAAGGCAGCCGTGACTAGGCCAATAACCACGGAACGAACAAGTAAAGCCAGCATAAACAATGCCATCCTCAAGCAAAACAAAGCGAAGCTAGAGAATAGCATTGTGAGGTCGGGTTGTGGAAATCATCACCGTCCTGGGCGGATAAAAAAACCATGAGCCAATAAAAATGCCTGCCGACGTGGCAGGCATCAATATTAAGGTGTGAATAGACGCCGGTTTATCGAATCACGAGATAAAGCGAGCTGTTATCACGCACAATATTAAGGGCGAGCACACCCGGTTTATCCTCGAGCAGCTTGCGCAGATCGCCCAAGCTCTCTACTTTGTGTCGATTGACGCCAATAATAACATCGCCCGCGCGTAGTCCATATCGAGCGGCAAGCGAGCCTTCTTCAATCGTGGCAACTTCGACACCTGCTGGTTTCGCATCATGGTTTTTCAACTCTGCGCCAGCCAAAGCTTTGTGCAGGTTATCCGCTTTGGTTTGCGTTTGAGCCGCTTCTTTAAGGGTTGTTTCCATCTCGAGGGTTTCACCGTCACGGATCACGCCGAGCGCAACGGTTTTGCCTGCCCCTAACGTCGCAATTTTGGCGCGTAACTCACTAAAACTGCGAATACTCTTACCGTTGACAGAGACAATAATGTCACCGGCTTTGAGCCCAGCATCGTCAGCGGCAGAGTCAGGCATTACCTGACTAACAAAGGCGCCGTGCTGGGTGGCGAGCCCAAAGGCATCGGCTAACTCGGCGGTCAATTCCCGGCCAGTCACGCCAAGCATGCCGCGTCGTACCGAGCCATATTCGATGATTTGGTCGACCAAGCTTTTCGCCATATTCACCGGTATCGCAAAGCCAATCCCGACATTGCCGCCGTTCGGGCCCAAAATCGCGGTGTTGATTCCCATCAGTTCACCATTGAGATTGACCAGCGCGCCGCCGGAGTTGCCACTGTTGATCGCCGCATCGGTTTGAATAAAGTTCTCGAAGTTTTCTAAGTTCAAACCACTGCGCCCCAGTGCTGAAATGATCCCCGAGGTGACAGTTTGTCCGAGCCCGAATGGGTTACCAATCGCAACGGCAAAGTCACCAACACGTAAACGATCCGAATCAGCGAGTGGAATTTGCGTCAGATCTTTCGCATTCTCATCGAGCTGCAATAAGGCAATATCAGACATTTCGTCGCTGCCGATCAGGGTTGCATCGTATTCGCGGCCATCTTTGAGTTGGACACGGATCTCATCCGCATCATCAATCACATGATGGTTGGTCACGATATAACCTTTATCGGCATCAATAATCACCCCCGATCCCAAACCACGAAAAGGGCGCTCTTGGACTTGCTCAGACGGGGCATTGGGACCAAAGAAAAACCGAAATGCATCAGGAATACGTTGCTTAGACACCTTGTTGCCTTCCACCGCAATACTGACCACGGCTGGTGAGACTTTTTCTAACATTGGCGCCAAACTGGGCATGGCTTCACCGCTTACCGCTTGAGGCAAGGCGGCATAGCTTGGTAGAGGAGAAAGGGCCGCGCCAAGAGTTAGCGCGGCGACGCTAATTGCGAGTAAAGACTTTTTCATCATGGGTTAACTCCAATTGTCGACGTACCAATAGAGAGTGGGGACAATCTGAAAAAGTTCAATCCTCGATCAGCTGGCGCGCGAGCCTTCGTCGCTTTTTAACAAGCCCGAGGCGCTGCCAGAATAGTCACGAGGTGGATGACTGGCGGTGTCTACTTCCAGGTTGGTGATTTTCCCTAGACGCTTGGCAAAGGGATTATCTTGGTCGGGCAAGTCAGGCATCAGATCCGACGATGTCTTGGCCATATGTTGATAGAGCTTATTGTAGTCTTTCGATAAGGTATCAAGCAGTTCAGCACTTTGCGCAAAGTGATCCACCAACTCTTGGCGGTATTGCTCGAGCTCGTAACGTGACTTTTCTAGCTCCCTTTTCATATTTTTTTGTTGTTTGAGATCGCGCGTGGTCATACGGGCAATAAAAAAGCCCACCGCGATACCGATGACGAGAAAGATCAGGCTATTAATCCAGGCCATAACTGCTCCTTGTGCTCTCACATTGACTGAACACCCTGGGTATCCGGGAGTCAGTCAGGGCAAGCGAAATCACTTGCCTAAGTATAATAATATCGTACATCTGCTGGTGGCTTAGCAAGATGAAACGTGTGTTCACTATACATGCCAGATCGCGAACGTGGTACTCCTATGCGCGCGTATTTCTCTTTCTCGCTCGCGTGTTACTATGAAAACGATGGCGATAACCAACGAGGCTTTCAAGGAATGACGCCCTTAGAACATTATAATAACGATCTGACTCACCACCATTTTATCGAAGACCCCGCGCAACGTATGGCGGTCGAGAAACTTGATGAGCTCTACCACCGTTTACTCGCTCATCCCATCCCCCCCACTACGCCAGAAAAGCGCAGCTGGTTGCCTTGGCGAAAGCGCGAACCGGCCTCTGTGACCCCAGTAAAAGGCCTATACTTTTGGGGCGGTGTGGGACGCGGGAAAACCTATTTAATGGATACGTTTTTTCACGCACTCCCTTTTGATAACAAAATGCGCATGCACTTTCATCGCTTTATGCATCGGGTACATCAAGAGCTAAGAATACTGGATGGCGAAGCGGATCCATTGCCGCAAATCGCCGATAAGTTTGCACAAGAAACCCGCGTGCTGTGTTTTGACGAATTCTTTGTCTCGGACATTACCGATGCCATGATCTTAGGGACCCTGATGGAAGCGCTATTTGCCCGCGGGATCACCTTGGTCGCGACCTCAAATATCGTGCCTGATGAACTGTATTGGAACGGATTACAGCGCGCACGCTTTATGCCCGCCATTGACTTAATCAATCAGCACTGTGAGGTGGTCAATGTTGACTCAGGCGTTGATTATCGCCTGCGTACTCTGACCCAAGCGGCTATTTTTTATCACCCGCTTGGCGATACCGCTACCGAGACGATGCAGGCGTATTTCAAAAAACTCAATGGGGAAGGGGGGCAGCGCGACCAAGTGATAGACGTAAATAACCGCCCGCTACATACCATTGAAAATGGCGATGGCGTGGCGCATTTTAGTTTTGCTGAGCTGTGTCAGTCCGCCCGCAGTCAAACCGACTACATGGAAATTGCGCGGCTTTATCACACGGTATTAGTCGCTGACATGCCGCAATTACACAGTACACAAGACGATGCTGCGCGTCGGTTTATTGCGCTGGTAGACGAGTTTTATGAGCGTAGCGTCAAACTCATTATTTCAGCGGCAGTGCCACTCGATAGCCTCTATGATGGCGACCGTTTAGCGTTTGAGTTTAAGCGTTGCCAGTCACGCCTGATTGAAATGCAAAGCCATGACTATCTCGCATTGCCTCATTTGCCCTAAGGCTGTCTGCTGGCGAACAGTCAAACAATAACCAACTGAGAAAAACGGCGGAATTTTTTTGCGAAAAGGAGGTGATTTTTTCTCCACTCTTCCCTATAATCTCGCGACCCACCGTTACTGTTGAAAGGCTTTGGCCGGGTGTACCACCACTCGAAGGGGTGATGTATGGACGCTTAACAGTGGGAGCTTAGGCTCCTGAAGTGAAACTTATTAATCGGGTAATTATTAGCATGAAAACTTTCGTTGCTAAACCAGAAACTGTAAAACGCGACTGGTTCGTTGTAGACGCTGAAGGCAAAACGCTAGGCCGTCTGGCCACTGAAATTGCAACGCGTCTGCGTGGCAAGCACAAGCCAGAGTACACGCCTCACGTTGACACTGGTGACTACATTGTTGTTATCAACGCTGAAAAAGTGGCTGTAACTGGCCGCAAAAAATCTGACAAGATGTACTACAGCCACACTGGCTACATTGGTGGCATCAAGTCAATCAGCTTTGAAAAACTGATCGCGCAAAAACCTGAGCTGGTGATTGAAAAAGCCGTTAAAGGTATGTTGCCACGCGGTCCTCTAGGTCGTGCTATGTACCGTAAACTGAAAGTTTACGCAGGTTCTGAGCACAAGCACGCGGCACAACAACCGCAAGTACTAGACATCTAAGAGGAATAAAGCAATGGCAGAACAATACTACGGCACCGGCCGTCGCAAAAGCTCCGCAGCTCGTGTCTTCATCAAGCCGGGTAGCGGCAACATCGAGATCAACAAGCGTTCTCTCGACACTTACTTCGGTCGTGAAACCGCTCGCATGGTTGTTCGTCAGCCGCTTGAGCTGGTAGAAATGACTGAGAAGCTTGACCTGTACATCACCGTTTCTGGTGGTGGTATCTCTGGTCAAGCAGGCGCAATCCGTCACGGCATTACTCGTGCCTTGATGGAGTATGACGAGTCACTACGTCCTGCACTACGTGCAGCTGGCTTTGTGACGCGTGATGCGCGTAAAGTTGAGCGTAAGAAAGTGGGTCTTCGTAAAGCACGTCGTAGCCCGCAGTTCTCGAAGCGTTAATCGACGTTATCGTCAGATTTGCTACAAAAAGCCTGGTGTTCACGCCAGGCTTTTTTTATGCAATTTTTCCTGATCCAATAAGGTAGGGTATTACCTCTTTATTCCCTTTTAAAACAGTGTATAAGCGCGCACTTTCCAACATTTTTATTACCCTTTACATAATTCTGTGCACACCGCTCACATTTGTTACAAAAAGGTAGCTTTATCTTGTCAAAAAGTAGGGTTTTCTCTATCATCTAGCCGACGTAATAGCAGCTAAGATTTAATCGAACTGATCCCAGTCAGCCGTTATTACATATTCGTTTTTAAGTAAGCCGTACGCTCCATGGACGCAAAGGACAAAATAAAAATCCAAGCGGGAGCACATGGGAGAATGTTGGATGAGCAATGCGCCAGTGAATACCGGCCGACGCCGCTTCCTGACTGCGACGACGTCAGTTGTTGGCGGTTTAGGGGCCGTAGCAGTTGCCGTGCCTTTTATTAAGTCATGGAACCCAAGCGCGAAAGCCAAAGCGGCGGGCGCGCCGGTCGAAGTCGATATCAGTAAGCTGCAAGACGGACAAATGATCCGTGTCGAGTGGCGAGGAAAACCTGTGTGGATTGTGCGCCGTAGCGACGCCGTGGTTGAGGAGCTTTCAAGCTTTGAAGACCAATTGCGCGATCCGCAATCAGCACAGCCGCAACAACCGGAATATGCAACCAACCAGCTCCGCTCTATTAAACCTGAAATTTTTGTCGCGGTTGGTATCTGCACCCATCTTGGTTGTTCACCAACCTATCTACCAGACAGCTTCAGTGAGCAAGTGAGTGGAGTGAAAGCCGGGTTCTTTTGTCCGTGTCATGGGTCAAAATTTGACATGGCTGGACGTGTCTTTCAAGGCGTACCTGCACCACTTAACCTGGTCGTTCCACCTTATATGTACTTGGACGACAAGCGAGTGCTGGTGGGACAAGATGAGGGGGCTGCGTAATGGAAAGTTTTGCTAACTGGATTGAGAAACGCCTTCCCGCGATGAATGCGTATCGCAAGCACATGACCGAGTACCCAATGCCGAAGAACTTTAACTTCTGGTATATGTTTGGTGTGCTCGCGATGATTGTTCTGGTTAACCAAATTGTTACCGGGATTTGGCTAACCATGAACTACAACCCTTCAGCGGAAGGTGCGTTTGCTTCTGTTGAATACATCATGCGTGATGTCGAGTACGGTTGGCTGCTCCGATATATGCACTCCACTGGGGCCTCGGCGTTCTTTGTGGTGGTGTACCTGCACATGTTCCGCGGCCTCATTTATGGCTCGTACCAGAAGCCGCGTGAGCTACTGTGGCTGTTTGGGATGCTGATCTTCTTGGTGTTAATGGCAGAAGCCTTTATGGGCTACCTGCTGCCATGGGGACAGATGTCTTACTGGGGGGCACAGGTTATCATCTCCTTGTTTGGTGCGATTCCTGTGATTGGTGATGACTTAACGCTTTGGATCCGCGGTGATTACGTGGTATCAGGCGCAACCTTGAACCGCTTCTTTGCGCTTCACGTGGTAGCCTTGCCGATTGTCTTGCTGTTGTTAGTCGCGTTGCACGTGCTAGCGTTGCACGAAGTGGGCTCTAACAACCCAGATGGTATCGACACCAAACTGCCTAAAGGCGAAGCGGATGACGATGGCCAGCAGTCACAGTTTACGTTCCACCCTGATTACACCAAAAAATATAAGATCATCGACTCGATTCCTTTCCATCCATACGGCACGGTGAAAGATCTCATTGGCGTGGGTGTGTTTGGTATCTTGTTCGCGTATGTGATTTTCTTTAACCCTGAGATGGGCGGTTACTTCCTTGAGCCACCGAACTTTGAGGCCGCGAACCCGCTGAAGACCCCTGAGCATATTGCTCCGGTTTGGTACTTCACGCCCTTCTATGCAATTTTGCGTGCGATTCCTGACAAGCTGATTGGTGTTATCGCCATGGGTGCGTCGATTGTGGTGCTGTTCTTGTTGCCATGGTTAGATCGTTGTCGCGTGCGTTCGTATCGCTACCGTAGCAAACTGCACTTGGCAAACATTGTGCAATTTGTGATTGCGTTTGTAGCTCTCGGCATTCTGGGCGCGTTGCCAGCGACTCCAACGTACACCTTGCTGGCGCAGATCTTCAGCTTCTGTTACTTCATGTTCTTTGTGCTGTTGTTCTTCTACAGCAAAAATGAGGCAACAAAACCGCTACCAGAGAGGGTGACATTCAAATGAGAAAATGGATTGTAATCTTGTGCGCGCTGTTGCCCTCTTTGGCAATGGCCGCGGGCGGTAACGTTCACTTGGACGACGCCAACAACGATTTAACGGATAAAGCCTCATTGCAACGTGGCGCAAAAATGTTCATGAACTACTGCTTCGGCTGTCATGCCACGCAGTATCAGCGCTATCAGCGTGTCGCAGAAGATCTGAACATTCCACAAGACTTGATGGAAGAACACCTGATTGTCGACAAGAATGCGGACTATGGTGAGTTAATGACTAACGCCATGAGTCAAGAGTCGGGTGCACAGTACTTCGGTGCGCCAGCGCCTGACTTGACGCTGGTCGCGCGTGTACGTGGTACTGACTGGATCTATACCTATCTGCGTTCATTCTATGTTGACCCATCGCGTCCGTTTGGCGTGAACAATACGGTATTCCCTAACGTGGGCATGCCGCATGTGCTTGAAGAGCTTCAAGGCACGCCTCGTAAGGTTTACGAAACACGCATGGTGGATGGTGAGCCGGTTGAGGAATTTGTCGGTCTGAAGTCTGACGGTAACGGCGAGCTGAGTAAGGGCGAGTATGATAATGCCGTCCGAGACTTGGTCAATTTCCTCGAGTATTCCGGTGAGCCGGTGAAGCTTGAGCGCCAGCAACTCGGTTGGTGGGTGATCGGTTTCTTCGTGGTATTCTTGATTTTGGCTTACTTCCTCAAGAAAGAATATTGGCGCGATGTGCACTGATCGGTTAATCTAGTGTGTTGCTAATCCGCAATGGGGGCTTTGAGTCCCCATTGCTTTCTATTGATATTGAACATCCTGGAGGGGTTGATGGCTGTTGCTGCCAATAAACGCTCGGTGATGACGTTATTCTCTGACGCATCTGATTTATATAGTCATCAGGTACGCATCGTCCTCGCAGAGAAAGGTGTCAGTGTAGAAATCGAGCTGGTGGATCCGAATAATCTGCCAGAAGATCTGGTTGACTTAAATCCTTATAACTCTGTTCCAACCTTGATTGACCGTGAGTTAGCGCTGTATAACGCAGACATCATCATGGAATACTTGGATGAGCGTTTCCCTCACCCGCCATTGATGCCGGTTTATCCTGTCGCGCGAGCACAAAGCCGCTTAATGATGTATCGCATTAAGCGTAACTGGTATACCTTGGTGGATCAGATCATGCAGGGCAGTGCGGATGAGGCGGATAAAGCCCGTAAGCAATTACGTGAAGAGCTCCTGGCTCTGGCGCCTGTCTTTGCCGAAGATCCTTACTTCTTAAGTGAAGAATTTAGCCTTGTTGATTGCTACTTAGCGCCACTTTTATGGCGTTTACCTGCACTGGGTATCGAACTGACCGGTCAGGGCTCAAAGCAAGTCAAAGACTACATGACGCGTCTGTTTGAGCGTGATTCGTTTCTCGCCTCACTGACAGAAGCTGAACGTGAAATGCGACTAACAGGTCAATAATGTCTACATCTGAATTTGCCATGACACCGCGCCGTCCTTATTTGGTTCGGGCGTTTTACGACTGGTTACTGGACAACGATCTCACGCCACACATTGTGGTCGATGCGACCTTACCAGGGACGCAAGTACCGTTTGATTACGTCAAAGACGGGCAAATTGTACTGAACATCGCCCCGCGAGCAGTCGGTAATCTTGAACTCAGTAACGAGCATGTGTGCTTTAACGCGCGCTTTGGCGGTAAACCGCAGCAAGTGATGGTGCCAATGGCAGCCGTGCTTGCACTGTATGCGCGTGAAAATGGCGCCGGGACCATGTTTGAAATGGAGCCTGCCTACGCCAACGCTGATGACGAGATGTTCGAGGACGAGACCTTCGAGCCGGCACCGACCGAAGAGGACGAGCCATCGCTTGTCTCTGTTGACAGTGTTGACGATCCAGACGCACTGCCACAGGCCGATGACGAACCAGAAGCGCCAGCGACGCCGAGTAAAAAAGGCAAGCCGACGCTTACCGTGGTGAAATAACCACTTGGCAGGTTAAACGATGACAAAAAACCAGCATCTCGATGCTGGTTTTTTTATGTGTTACGCGCGCGGCAGGCGCAGTGCAAGCGCGCCCGCAACCGAGCACCCTCGCACTAGGGCTAGACAGCGAGGACTAGTGACGCTCGGTCATGATCTCGCGTGAGAATACCTTCTCACAGTACTTGCAGCAGAGCTTCACATCGTCTGCCTCCGTGAGCACTCGGAATGAGCTATCGACAGCCGGCTCGCCATGGGTAATGCAGTTAGAGTTTGGGCAGCTAAACACCCCTTGAATCACCTCAGGCAATGTCAGCGGCAGCTTGGCGACCACTTGATAATCTTCAATTTGATTTACCGTTGCCTGTGGCGCGTACAAGGCAAGCTGACTGGCTTGATCTTCGCTGATCACCACGTTCTCTATTTTGATCAGATCTTTACTGCCGAGCGCCGACGAAGGCAGATTCAAACCAATGGTGATCCGCTGATCGCTACCATGCATTTGAAACAGGTTTAAGATCTTAAAGCCAATGTGCGCGGGGATATGATCAATCACAGTGCCGTGGCAGATCGCTTCGACTTGTAGTTTATTATCCGTGCTCATTTTGCAACTCCTTCAACCTGTTCATTTAACACCAGCGCGAGTAGAGCCTCTCGGGCATACACCCCATTTTCTGCTTGCTCAAAGTAATACGCGTGCGGGGTTTTATCGACATCAACGGTAATTTCATCCACGCGTGGCAGCGGATGCATCACCTTCATATTCGGCTTGGCATCTCGCAGCATGCCGGCACTTAAAATAAACGCTGATTTAATGTGGGCGTATTCTGACTCATCAAAGCGCTCTTTTTGCACCCGTGTCATGTAAAGTACATCTAACTCAGGCACCACATCGCTAATGCTACTGTGCAGGCTATAAGGGTGGCCGCCCGCGGCAAGCTCATCAAGCAGGTGCTCTGGCATGGCGAGTGCATCCGGGGCGATGTAAAAGAAGCGGTTGCCCTCGAACTTTGATAACGCCTGGGTCAGCGAATGCACGGTACGGCCATATTTGAGATCCCCCACCATGGCAATATTTAAGTTATCCAAGCGGCCCTGGGTTTCGTAAATCGAGAACAAATCGAGCAAGGTTTGGGTCGGGTGCTGATTCGCGCCGTCGCCACCGTTCACCACCGGCACCCCTTGTGAAAACTCCGACGCTAATCGCGCAGCGCCTTCTTTTGGGTGACGCATGACAAAGCCATCAACGTAAGAAGAAATCACACGGACCGAATCGGCTAAGCTTTCGCCTTTTTTGCCTGACGAGGTATTGCCGCCGTCGGGAAAACCAATTACCGAGCCGCCAAGGCGCTGAATCGCGGTTTCAAAGGACAACCGCGTGCGGGTTGACGCTTCAAAAAAGCAGCTGGCAATCACTTTATTTTTTAACAGCGTCGGGTTCGGTCGGGCTTTAAGTTCGCCCGCCGTGGCAACGATTAACTCTAGCTCGTCGCGGCTGAGCTCGGGAATGGAAATAATATGTTTGTGATAAAGCGTATTGGCCATAACGCGAGTCCCTTTCTTTGCAGTGTGCTACAGGCAAAAAAAAACCTCCGAGACGGAGGCTTTTACGATCACGACCAATGCGAATGCCGTCCCGCGATGGGGCGGATAAATCGCTGTTTGTGGGTGGAATAACCAACATAACTTCTGGCCGTGTAGTGAAATCTGGCAGAATTATACGCCCCTATTTGTGCTGTGCAAGCAAAAGTGCAATCGTTTACACGCTTGCTTTGACGAGTGTGGCAATCATCACAGCCTTAATGGTGTGGAGGCGGTTCTCGGCTTGATCAAAGACGATCGACTGCGCCGATTCAAACACCGCGTCGGTCACTTCTAGGCCATTGAGCCCGTATTGATCGGCAATTTTTTTGCCCACGCCAGTCTCGTCATTATGAAACGCGGGCAAGCAGTGCATGAACTTGGCATCTGGGTTCTCGGTAGCGGCCATCAAACCGGGGTTGACTTGATAAGGGGTGAGATCCGCCACCCGCTGCGCCCAAACCGATTCTGGCTCGCCCATCGACACCCAGATATCGGTATAAATAAAATCACAGCCTTTCACCGCCGCCGTATCTTCCGTGAGTGTGATCGTTGCTCCAGTACTGGCGGCAATATCTTGGCAGGTGGCAATCAAATCCGCCTCAGGCCAATAGGCTTTAGGGCCAATCAGGCGTAAATCCATCCCCATTTTCGCCGCGCCCACCATCAACGAATTGCCCATGTTATTGCGCGCATCACCCACATACGCAAAAGCGATTTGATTGAGCGGCTTGTCACTGTGCGCTTGCATGGTGAGTAAATCCGCCAGTACTTGAGTGGGATGAAAATCATCGGTAAGGCCATTCCACACCGGCACACCGGCATGGGCGGCTAAGGTTTCTACCACCTCTTGACCAAACCCACGATACTGAATGCCATCGTACATTCTCCCTAACACCCGCGCGGTGTCCTTCATGGTCTCTTTATGGCCAATTTGGCTGCCGCTGGGGCCGAGATACGTGACTTGTGCGCCTTGATCAAACGCCGCCACTTCAAACGCACAGCGCGTACGGGTTGAGGTTTTCTCAAAAATCAGGGCAATGTTTTTGCCCGTCAGCTGTGGGGTTTCCTCACCACAGGCTTTGGCCGCTTTAAGGGCGGCGGCATCATCAATCAGATCGTGGATTTGCTGAGGTGACAAGTCGAGTAAGGTGAGCAGTGATTGCTGGTAGAGGTCGCTTTTCATATTTATCCCTAAATGACGCGCTATATTGAATATTAAATCGATATTTGTGTTTAATTATTCTTTGATGGTAAAGCGCGTGTCAGCAAGATGCAAGCGACAAATCCGAGCGTAAAGGCCATCAATTAACCATTAACACACCATTTTGAAGGTTTTCTGACCGCAGGAGGGGGATTTAATCAAGCACTGACAATGCTGATAAATTGGCGACAAACGACACAATCCTTTTACCGCCTTATAGCGAGGGAATGACAGGGCAGTGCGACGAGTGCGAGATAGTGTTTCTGTCCTCAAGGGCAACGACACTATTAGGAAGGAGAACACCATGAAAACACACAACCAAGCACTGACTCTGAGCGCACTGATGATGATAGTTGGCCTAGCGGGCCCGGCAATGGCGAATGACGAGCCGATGCAGCCTGCAGACGGCCAGCCAGCGGTGACTTGCCCTGAAGGTGGCACGGATTGCGACACCCAGCCAATACCAGAAGACGACAACAGCGCCTGGCCACCGGAAGAAGAAACCTGGCCCGCCGATGACAACAGCGAAGACCCCGCCATCCAGTAAGTGGTGTCACAGAACTCAGTAAGTAAAGCATGAGTGCCGTCACACTGGCGGCGCTTGTTTTGCCACCATTGCGCTAAGTGCTCAAAAACCATACTGAATTGACCCCCCTTACAACTAGACACCCTGTTTGCCTTCCCCTATAATCCCAATCCACTCGGCCCCTTAGCTCAGTGGTTAGAGCAGTCGACTCATAATCGATTGGTCCCCAGTTCAAGTCTGGGAGGGGCCACCAGTTATAGAAAGGCCTGAGAGGTTAGTAACCACTCAGGCCTTTTGCTTTTTATTTTGCTGTGTAGCACATATGTAGCAAATGAATCGCCATAAAAGGTCCTGTTGATTCGCACTCCCCACCTGCCATACCCATTCTCAGGTTCGATATTAGTGATAGCTTGCTTGAGCACAGCTTTCGAACAGTCCCGCCTTTTGCACCCATCTCACAAAATATGGCTTATCTAACACTTTGGACAATAGCGCATGAAAACCAAAACAGCCCTTGATAAACTAACCCCAAATCTACCAACTCGATGGCGTGTTGGTGCCGACAACTGATCGGCGGTAGCGTGGCTAAAGACTGGATGCTTAACCAGCTTATCGGCTAGGTGCAGCCAAAAACGTGCGCGTCTATCCATGACAGATTCACATTATCCCAGAATAGAGATAGGCGGCATGCACACTTTCACGGAAGGCAGTATTCATTAGAGGTTAAAAATTCTATTTTTAGCAGACATTTAGGTAGAAGAGAGTGCGGATAACGGTTTTGGGAAACCGCGGATGCGCACTAATACAATGTCAGGCGTTCTAGTGCTCAGCGCCAATGATTTTTACATGAGCAAGCAAATATCATGAGGTAGTTGCATTGGTATATTAG
Organism: Salinivibrio costicola subsp. alcaliphilus; assembly: GCF_001996185.1. NCBI lineage: Bacteria > Pseudomonadati > Pseudomonadota > Gammaproteobacteria > Vibrionales > Vibrionaceae > Salinivibrio > Salinivibrio costicola. The sequence goes on along the minus strand of NZ_MUFR01000016.1, from coordinate 1,915 downwards.
ATGGATTGCTTGGTGGAAAATCGGAATCATCCGATCAGAGGCATGGAGTGATCGATTATGGAAAAAACAAAAACGCAGGAGGGCATGATCACCGAACGAACAGAGGAAATGACCGAACACCATCTCAGAAATCGGGAGATGAGAAGCGTAGAAAAGATAAAAACTGATTTTGTGTTGATACGCCCCGTGGCGGGACACCATTGATAGGAGTAACGTAGATGACCTTTTTCAAAAAAACTATTTCACGAATCCATTGCATCACCGTTAAGGACTGTGACAAATGTCCGAGTTGTGGTTCTGATGATGTTATCCCATGGGGTGATGACAATTGCCAGTGCAGAGACTGCGGGCACGAGTGGTAAACCAGTGAAGCAGAAAGAGGCTTAAGAGTTTTTTCTTGAGCCTCTTTTCTTAGTGTAAGGCCATAAATGAATTGCCTTACAAGGGACTACAAGGGACGCTTCGCTCGTACCTCCCTCCGCGCCCCTGAGCCCAGGCGTCAAGGCTAGAGAGAAAGTCATGCTTCAAGGTCTAACTGAACTGCTGAAATACTTTCGAGATGAGCGTCACTACAAGCGTCGCCAGCAAGAGCAAGCTTTATCGGCTATCCGGCAGGCGTTGCAAGAAACCAAGCAATATTTGGCGCTCCGCAATAGAGGTGAGGCTCGCTCAATCGAAAAAGAGCATGAGCTATCAAATCTCTGGTCAATTGCAGGAGTACATGCACGGGAGTTTGGTCCTGACCTAGCTCGTCGGCTCGGAGAGAAAAGTAGTTACTGGCTTGAACCAGAAAACTGGCATGTCGATGAAATTTACGAGAATGGTATCAAGATCGAGCGAATTGACATGGAGGTGTCGGAGCTTTTGCAAAGTCGGCCTTAACAAGTCACGGGAGGTGGACACCTGAGACGCGCCGCTTCGCAGTTGAATTCGGGGCTGTACAGAGAGATTATATTTATGTATGCAGACAACGAGTTAAACCAATTATCTGAAATGGCGTACCAAAATGCTTGTGAACTTCTAGAAGAATCATTAATTCTTTTCAATGCAAGTCGTTTTCCGCGAGCTTACGTGTTAGCTCATCTAGCAAGTGAAGAGATAGCTAAAATTCCAATGATTTACGGAACTAGAGTTCGGTTGAAAGGTGACGAAAAAATAGATTGGAAACATTTCAATAAAAGGCTCACAGGTCATCAATCTAAACTAAGATCGCTCGCACAATTCGACTATATAAATGATGAGTTGGATTTAATAAGAAATCGAGATTTAAAGCGATACGAAACGCAATTAGATTTTGTAAAGAAATTTGATTTGATAAAAAACATGGGGCTTTATTCTGGCTATCATGAAAATACTGTGTTCAAGCCGAGCGATCAGTTTACATTAGAGAGTGCTAAGTCGATGATCAATCTTACTGAAGGTCGGTTAAAATGTTTAAAGTCAAATTGGCAAGGTATGATTTCAGGAGAAGTTACAGATCAAAACTATGAAGTACATAAAGCATATACGATGACACGTGATATGTTTTACGATGAATCAAGCAGATAACAAACGAGTGTGTCGTTAATTGTTAAATTTTGGCGAGGTTTTTTATCCCACATCACGTCGTCTCTTATTGAAGTCTCACCGTTAATAAAAAGTATTTTTTTATTTTCAATGAAATATTGGCACTCAAAGTGAGGATCTAAGACTTGTATTGAACAATACACCGTGGTAAACCTGTTTCAAAGGTGTCTTTGATGATTCACGTAGGCTAGAGGATAGAAAGTTGAATGAAAATAACATCAATAATGAAAAAACTACTGCCATCTTCGAGCTGTCATTCCGCAGCCAATTAATGAATTAAAATAGTGTGATCCAGCGATCATTTGCAGCTTTTAGTGTCACATATGTCTTGACCGTGATCCCCAGCTTT
>NZ_MUFR01000150.1:0-400 GCF_001996185.1 Salinivibrio costicola subsp. alcaliphilus | reverse complement strand
AGATTACCGCCCACAGTAATATCGTTAGGCAGTTGCCCATTATCGATAGTGCCTATAATTTCACTAAAGTAAGGCTTGTTACCTGCGTGGTATACCTTATGACCGAAATACCTAAAATCGTTACCGCTAAAACTAGCTTGTAGTATGTATGGACTAGAGTAGGTCCCGTTACTGTCAGTATCAGGGAGAACATAAAAGTTACCTCCGTTAAGGCCTAAATACGCATTACTTCCATCATCTTGGCTAAAATAGATAGAAGGGGCAGCGCCGTTAAGACGCAGACCGTCTTTATTCCACGACCCTGTATTTATCACGGCCCCACCAGAAGCTGTAACTTTTTTAGCAAAGACATCTTTATCTTTGTTAATGACTACACTTTTGCTTATTTGTATTCCGTCTT
>NZ_MUFR01000149.1:0-404 GCF_001996185.1 Salinivibrio costicola subsp. alcaliphilus | reverse complement strand
TAAGCGCGATACAGCATTTTCATGTGCTTGGGGTTATTTTCATCGAACGGGGTGGCATCCACCCAACGCCAACGTGGCAGGGTTTTTATATGGAGAGGGCGTGAAAATTTAGTGACAGGACCACGAACCGTTCCGTCACCATTCACCAGTGGCGTTCGGTGTTTTGCCGGATAGGTGGTGGAGCCTTTAATCGTCGGCTTACCGTCTTCTACCGTGACGGTCAGGTTGGTCATCTCTTTTTTGGTGCCATCCGAGAACGCACCATACAGAGTAACCTGGCAGGTATCATCTGCGCGGTAGGTAAAGTCATCCTCATACGCGCCTGATGGTAATACACGGATATTTATTTGGTTTTCACCAGGCTGCAAGTACGCGGTAGCGTTAAACCCCGATGAGAAGGTGGC
>NZ_MUFR01000148.1:0-408 GCF_001996185.1 Salinivibrio costicola subsp. alcaliphilus | reverse complement strand
TGAAGGGTTAAAAATGGCGTGGTCACTCTCGAACCGAGAAAAAGCGAAAGCGGAAGCCTATATGACCGAGCCGGAGGAGTTTTTTGATGTGATGGATTTGCCAGGGGATTTTGAACGGGCTTCTGATGTCCAAGCAGAACCAAGGCGCGAATGGCATGAGTACTCATTAAAGAGCCTTATGGATGGACGTTTAGTCAGATTAGAGGATCAACGTGGTATGTCTCCAATCAGATATGGCTCGGATGAATTAGATTTAATTACGAGTCTGGATCCGTTTTTTGCCATCATTGATGGACGTATGGTGATTGCACGTTAAGGAGGCGCTATGCCAGGGGCAGCACGATTAGGCGATACCGCCGGTGGGCATGGTTGTTTTCCGCCCACCGCAGTGACCAGCGCTAGCGCTGG
>NZ_MUFR01000147.1:0-411 GCF_001996185.1 Salinivibrio costicola subsp. alcaliphilus | reverse complement strand
CAGGGTTTGATTACTGCCGGTGCCTGCACCGCGGATTCTATCGGTGATTCTTTTGTCGAAGGCCACGAAGACGAAATGCTGGTGCAGCAGTTTGACCACAATGTGACGGTTCCCACCGACCCACAATCAGGTCAGCCCTCTGGCCAACGTGTGCACAAGCCGTTTAAATTCACCGTGGCACTCAACAAAGCGGTGCCATTGCTTTATAACGCACTGGCGTCGGGTGAGAAAATGTCAACGGTCGAGCTGAAGTGGTACCGCACCTCGATTGAAGGTAAACAAGAAAACTTCTTTACCACCAAGCTGGAAAGTGCCTCGATTGTGGACATTCACTGCGAGATGCCCCATTGCCAAGACCCGGCGAAGTCAGACTTTACCCAGAACCTGACCGTGTCGATGTCTTACCGCAAA
>NZ_MUFR01000146.1:0-411 GCF_001996185.1 Salinivibrio costicola subsp. alcaliphilus | reverse complement strand
TGCTGGTCACTGGGTTGCCCGCGCCGTCCGTCGACGCCACGTTTACATCGAACTCGGTGTCCGCGGCCAGATCGGCACCCGCCACATCCACTGTCCAGTTGCCACTGCCATCCACGGTGGTGGTGTACTCGGTACCATTGATGGTCATGGTCACCACATCGCCTTCGCTGATGTCGCCACCTTTCGCCGTACCGGTCACCGCGATGGTTTGTCCGCTTTCGGCTTTGTTAATCACGTCATCGGCTGTGATGTCACCAACCTTCACGGTGCCTTTGTCGGCTTCAAGATCGACCGTATGCTCTGATGAGCCGGTGCTGGTCACTGGGTTGCCCGCGCCGTCCGTCGACGCCACGTTTACATCGAACTCGGTGTCCGCGGCCAGATCGGCACCCGCCACATCCACTGTCCAGT
>NZ_MUFR01000145.1:0-416 GCF_001996185.1 Salinivibrio costicola subsp. alcaliphilus | reverse complement strand
CGACCGTATCTTTCGGGTGCATCGGCCATTTGAACGTGCCGCTTTCCAGCCGGCGATAATGGAGCCAGAAGCCGTTGGTGTCCCACTGTAGGATTTTCAACTTGTCCCGGCGGCGGTAGATTTCAAGATAGTTGACCAGATTTTCCAATTAAGCGGCGCTTTTTTGACAGCCTCGTTGATTGTCTTCTGAGCTGCTTGGATTGAGTGTTACTGAACTAACAGGCGTCCAGTCACGCGTTTCCTTAGCCCAACGCTCAGGATGTTTGGTTTTTGCCTGCTGATAGACGGCATGCCGTTTCGCTAACACCTGAGTATCCTGGTTGCGGTGTCTTTGCGCTGGCGTGACGAATTTAATCGCGCTATGACGATGCTCATTGTTGTACCAGTTGACGAAGTTCAACATCCATTCACGCGCT
>NZ_MUFR01000144.1:0-416 GCF_001996185.1 Salinivibrio costicola subsp. alcaliphilus | reverse complement strand
AGTCTAATTTATTGGCGCTTTGGGCCACTCTGTCCATGTTGTCCGCAGAGTCTGCCACCCGGTCTACATTTGCGACTGATGTATGTAAGCGGTCTAGTTTTAATATCGATTGATGAATACGGTCCAAACCTATAATAGACTCATCAAGACGGTCTAGGTTTGTGATACTCATATGCACGCGGTCAATATTATTTGCTGACGTATGCAAGCGGTCCATCTTGTCTACAGACTCGTGCAATCGATCAAGGTTATCGATAGAGGTAAAGACTCGATCTAGGTTATCTGCACTATCAAATACGCGGTCTAGTTCAAGGATAGACGTATAAACACGGTCAAGACGGCCGGCACTTACGCTAACGCGATCAACCTTATCTGCTATGACGCCCACAGCGTCCACATTATCGATTGAAGCGTGT
>NZ_MUFR01000143.1:0-420 GCF_001996185.1 Salinivibrio costicola subsp. alcaliphilus | reverse complement strand
AAGCGATAAATTCTACTCTACCGAAGTTGTGGAGTGTCCCCATAGCGGCTATATAAATAACAAACCACTCGAATATAGTCGATTTCGCGCTACCACGAAAAGCTTCAACAAGTACTTGCTTGTCTTCACCAAAAAATTTGTCTGCAAGCCGATAATGGATTTCAGCGTTAGCGTTTGTTTCTACGTTGGCGGCACGAATAAACGCAATAAACTTAACCGCCTCCGCACTAGGTATATACTCACTCATCGCTGCTGTACTCTCCGTCTATTATGTCAGAGTCTTTTACTTTCATGCCGCCAAGCTCATTAAGGTCTGTTGATCCTGCTTGTAAGTGTTTCAAAGAGCGGCCTGCGATCTCCGCTAGCTGATCATTAAGCTGCGCTACAGCACTAGACTCTTTAACACCTAGGTCAAGCTCG
>NZ_MUFR01000142.1:0-441 GCF_001996185.1 Salinivibrio costicola subsp. alcaliphilus | reverse complement strand
TGGTCACTAGCGGGGCGAGAGCAGGCTAAAGCAGAAGCCTATATGACTGATCCGGATGAGTTTTTTGATGTGATGGATATATCTGGTGACTTTGAGCGTGCAGAGGACGCAGCGGTTGTTCCACGAAGAGAGTGGCATGAGTACACAGTGAAAAGCTATATGGGCGGAAAGCTAGTGAAGCTCGAAGACCAACGAGGACATTCGCCACTTCGTATCAGCTCTCAAGAGTCTGGCTGGATAAATAGTTTTCTACCGCTATTTGCCATCATTGATGGACGTATGGTGATTGCACGTTAAGGAGGCGCTATGCCAGGGGCAGCACGATTAGGGGATACCGCCGGTGGGCATGGTTGTTTTCCGCCCACCGCAGTGACCAGCGCTAGCGCTGGGGTGATGATTAATGGCAAGCCGGCGGCAAGAGTGGGGGATACCGCCGCCCCA
>NZ_MUFR01000141.1:0-441 GCF_001996185.1 Salinivibrio costicola subsp. alcaliphilus | reverse complement strand
AGTGTTTCTAGCAGCACCTAAAGCTTCGCTATACTCTTTGCTTTCCAGGCCTTCTTTTAAGGCAATAGCATCTAATTTTTTCTCTAACGCATCAGTCTCTTTTTTAAGAGCGCTGATAGCATGATCTCGCATGTTCTTTTCAGTGTCGCCTTTTGTGAAATACTCTTTAGCTGCTTCCTTGGCCTTAGCAAAAGTTGCTTTCTCTTCCTTACTAGGTTTACGTTTTTCTTCTTTGGCGGTCTGCAGTGCATCAAACGAGTCAACTAGGTTGTTTAAGATACGCGCTTTGCGTTTCTTTTTGCTTTCTTTTTCTTTGTTCTCTGCACGTACAGCGTCAGCCTTGTCTTTACGGAGTATCATAGGCACACCGTCGACAGTGATAAGACTGCCTTGGTAACTAGCGGCAAGCTTAGCAACGTTAGTTCTGTTAGCTTTTCCGTC